>NZ_DAORXT010000005.1:0-60892 GCF_035371925.1 Acetivibrio sp.
AGCCTGGCATCTTCTTTTTCAAAGATCATTTTGTTTCATTACAGGAATGCTCTATGTATGTATAATTACATGATATCATTAGCATCATCATATTGCAAACATTTTCTTTATGTTCGCATGATTTTTGATTTGTATTCAATAATTCTTATTCCAAATCCTTCTAAATCCTATCCTATATCCTATCCTATATCCTATCCTATATTGTCAGGTGTATAGAATGTTACATCCATCCTATCTCCACAACCCTGCTTATTTATCTATTCTGTCAACTCAACCCTACCTAATTTAAGACTCATTTTTACCACAAAAAAACACCCTCGATATGTTCCCACATACACATATCGAGGGCTTAGGTTGAGTGGACAGATTTGCTTCATTTTATAAAACCCAGTATTTTCAATGCTTTCCGAGCTTTATTTTCTAGACATCAGACATACCGTCTCCACATGATAAGTCCACGGGAACATGTCCACCGGCTGAACCTCCCGAACCTCAAACCCGCCTTCCGCCAAATACTTCAAATCCCTCGCCAGTGTTGCCGGATTACAGGACACATAAACAATCCTCTCGGGCTTCATATCCACCAAAGTCCTTAATACTGCCTCATCGCATCCCTTTCTCGGAGGGTCAACCACCACAACATCGGCGCGCACACCCCTGGCATACATCTCAGGTATAACCTTCTCCGCCTCTCCGACTATAAACTCCGCATTTTCCACTCTGTTCGCCTTAGCATTTTCCTTTGCATCATTAATTGCCGCTTCTACAACCTCCACGCCATAAACCTTTTTCGCCTTCTGTGACAAAAACAACGAAATAGTGCCTATACCGCAATACAAATCAAAAACGGTTTCTTTCCCCGTAAGCTGAGCATACTCCAACGCCTTGTTGTAAAGCACTTCGGTTTGAATGGGATTTACCTGAAAAAAAGACAAAGGTGATATGTTGAACTTAAAATCACCAATATAATCAGTAATAGTTTCCCTTCCGTAGACAACTATATTTTCATCACCCAATATAACATTAGTCTTTTTTGTATTAACATTTAAGACAATACTTTTTATCTCCGGAATCTCTTTTACCAGCTTCTCCGAAAGCTTCTTCTGTCCCGGTATGCTCCTTCCGTTGATAACCAAAACCACCATTACCTCACCAGTCTTAAAACCGACACGGGTCATAATATGCCGAACTAATCCCTCACCCGTAATTTCATCATATGTGCTAATACCATTTTCCTCTATAAATTCCCTAGCAATATCCCTTACCCTGTCGCTTACAGAATGCTGAATACCGCAGGTGGAACAGTCAATAATCTCGTGGGTCTTTTTTGCGTAAAATCCTGCCCTAACCCCATCCTTATATCTTCCCACCGGGTATTGGGCTTTGTTTCTATAGTTTAACGGCTGTTCCATCCCAATAGCATCATGTACTACAACACCTTCCAGTCCGCCGATTCTTCTGATATTCTCACGTACAATGTCCGTCTTAAACTTAAGTCCAGCCTCATAATTCATATGCTGAAGGCTGCAACCACCGCATCTTTTATATGAAGGGCAAAAAGGCTCAGTTCTAGCAGCTGAAGGCTCCAAAACCTTAAGAAGCTTGCCAATAGCATAACTCGTTTTAACCTTTATAATCTTTATTTCAACCTTTTCTCCCTCAATCGGTCCGTCCACAAAAACCGTAAAATTATCTATTCTTCCGACACCCTGCCCCTCGTGGGTCATTCCGGTAATGTCAATAGTATAAACCTCATTTTTCTTTACCAAAGCTTATACCGCCTTTCATACACACTTCTTTGCAAACTTTAGCATATATCTACAAGGAACATTCTCTTATTGCATTTCAAAACACTACTTTTCAACGCCGAGTAAACATTTGCTGTTTTCTTTTAATCCAACGTTTATTATACACAACTTTATCGATGAGTTAAATAACCGAACAAAAAACAAATTAACCCCCTTACGAATTTTGACAAAAAAAAATTGCCCTATTGAGGGACAAGAATTTGAATCAGTTTTCCTTATTGTTAATTATTACACATATTTCTATAATTTAAACATACTATTGTTAAAATTTTCATCATACTTTTTGATTCTTTAACGGCAGTATATAGGGTCTGTCGCCGCTCACCCCATCAATTATGAAAGGCTTTACGCCATATACCTTCTTTACAATCTCCTCCGTAAGAACCTTTTGCGGCTCTCCTTGGGCAACAATTGTCCCATCCTTGAGCATTATCAAATGGTCGCAATACATGGAGGCAAGATTTAAATCATGCAAAACCGCAATAATTGTCTTTCCCTCTTGAGCCATTTTCCCTGCAAGCTCTAAAATCTCTATCTGGTGCTGAATATCAAGGTGAGAAATAGGCTCATCCAAAAGTACTATATCGGTCTCTTGTACTAATGCCCGGGCAATAAAAACCCTCTGTCTTTCCCCTCCGCTTATTTCATTGATTCTCCTGTCCTTAAGGTGCCATACATTCGAAGCAATCATGGCCTTCTTGGCAATTTCCCTGTCTTTCGCGCTTTCGGTCTGAAACCTCTTTACATAAGGGTATCTTCCCATAAGCACAACATCCATAACCGGATAATCACAGGAAACACCGGTGCTTTGATAGAGGCATGCAATTTTTTTTGAAAGCTCCCTCGCCTTCATTCTGCTGATATCCTCGCCATCAACAAATATTGCACCCTTTTGGGGCCGAAGGGCTTTTGCCATGCTCCTCAAAAGCGTGGTTTTACCCGACCCGTTAGGGCCTAAAATCCCATAAAACCGGCCTTTCTCCATCTTTAGGGATATGCCCTTTAGCACATTAAAATCTCCAAAGGATATTTCTATATTCTTAACCTCAATTGAATATGCCTTGCCCTGCCCCAAATCAAACCACCTTCTTCTTGTTCCTTATCAAAATCGAAATAAAATACGGTGCTCCAAACATCGATGTCAGCACTCCTACCGGAATCTCGGATGTGGGAATCCTGGATATTGTATCACACAGTATCAAAAATATTCCTCCTCCTATTGCGGAAAAGGGAAGAACCACCCTGTTGTCCGAGCCGGATATCAGCCTTATGGTATGGGGAATGATTAACCCTACAAAGCCAATAACACCGCTTACTGCCACACAGGCCGCAACAACAACCGAACAAATTACAAGCAGCAGTTTTTTTACCTTTTCCACCTCAACGCCAAGACTCCTCGCCTCATCCTCTCCTGCTGCAATTATGTTAAGCTCCCTGGCAAAAACACAAACGGCAATTATACCTAAAACTACCAAAGGCACAAGTATCAAAACTTGCTTCCACGAAGTAAAGGCAATACTTCCCATCATCCAATATGCAATATTCGACAATTTATCACGGTTTAAAACCATTAAAACCGACATAATGGAGGATGCAAAAAAGCTAACCGCCACACCGGCAAGCAGAAGATGAGTATTGGAAAGCTTGGCTCCCGTTTTTGCTATGTTAAATACGATAAGAACCGTAAGAAGCGCAAAAACAAAGGCCGCTGCCGTAATAACACCAAACCCTCCGACAATTTTATCTGCTCCCATTACAATAGCAAGCGAAGCTCCCAGAGCCGCTCCCGCCGATACTCCCAAAACATAAGGGTCTGCCATGGGATTTGAAAACATTCCCTGGTATGTCGCCCCTGCCGCCGAAAGACCTGCCCCTATAGCTGCGGCAGCAATTACCCTGGGAAGTCTTATATTAAGTATTATAAGTTCATGGGTTCTGCTTATCTCGCCACCTGATGCAAGCCTTCCCACAAAGGGTATCCTGCGGGTCAAAATACGCAGGGCGTCAAGTATTGATATATTGGCTGCTCCAACCGTCGCAGAAGCCAGTATCAAGAACAGTAAAAGCAATCCTCCGAAAATCAAGGCAAATCTGTATCTATATTTTTTATCACCAAACGCCATTTATATTTCTCCATTTCATTGAAAAGCTTCAGGATGAATTATTTGAGCCAGTTCCAAAAGCCCGTCGGCAAGCCTTGGGCCTTGCCTGTCCAGTATGTTGTTGTCTATCTCAAAGAGCTTTCCGCCTTTAACCGCAGAAAGTTCCTTGTACCCATCGGCGTTTTGAATTCCTGCCTTTGAATCATAGAACTTTGAGCATATAAGTATGTCAGGGTCCTTTTCAAGAAGGCTCTCTATGTTGTATTTCCAGCCTTCCACATCATCTGCTGCATTTTTGCCCCCTGCCATCTCAATCATACGGGAAATGAATGTATCCCTTCCTGCAGTATAATCCCCAAATTCACCAAATCCCATAACATAATAAACGCTAGGCTTTTCAAGGCCGTTGACCTTGCTTTCCACAAGCTCTATTTTTCCCTTCATTTCCGCAACAACACTATCTGCCTTGTCTTTGGCATTCAGCAAAAGACCAATCTTCTCAATTATATCGAAAACCCCTTCAAAGTTTTTCTCTGCATGAAATATAGCCACTTTGACACCGGCTTCCTCAAGCTTTTGCACCATCTCCTTCGTAAATATGGTGGAAGTTATAACAATATCGGGCTGAAGTTCAACTATTTTTTCAACATTTGGCTGGTCAATGTTTCCTATAGATTCAATATTCTGAACTTCCTCAGGATAATCGCAAAAATCCGTGCGTCCCACGAGCTTGTCCTGCTTGCCCAAGGCAAAAATTATCTCGGTTATGTTGGGAGCAACCGATACTACCCTCTCGGGCTCCTTGTCCAAGGTCACTTCCCTTTGATAGGAATCCTTCAATGTTATGCTGTATCCGCTTGTATTATTGTTAATATCATTGCCATTGTCACTTTCACTGCATGACGAAAATGCAAAAACCAAAACTATAGCCATTAAAACCGCAAGTATTTTTCTTTTTAAAAACAGACTTCTTTTGCTCTTCATATCCTGTTACTCTCCTTTAAAATAAAATCACATTAAAAAGTTACAAGCACAAAAAATTAAGCCTCTTAAGCTATTTACAGTTTAAGAGGCATAAATCCATTTGCAATCATGCAAATCAATACACCCCCTATCGCTCGTAGAGTTCACGGTGTTATTTACAGGCAGGTCTTCTGACTTGGGTTCGTCAACTCTTCATGCCTTCCCAGTTTCCCAGTGGCAATAATCTGAAGAGTCTCCCCCTCACAGCGGCGGGACCGTGCAGGAATCACACCTGCTTCCCTTTTAATCTGCATTACAAATGCTCGAACCTGTAAACTACTATATTGAATTGTCTAAAATTTATCATAAATATGTTTTAAGGTCAATATCCCAATTCTATTACTCTGCCTTTGATCCGCATTGAGAGCAGAATTTTGTTCCCGGTGAAAGCTTTGTACCGCAATTGCCGCAAGCCTTTTCCTCCTGCTCCTGCTTTTCTCCGCATTGCGGACAGAACTTGGCACCTTTTGCAATTTCAAAGTTGCATTTAATGCATCTGTCCTTCTCTTCTACAAGAGGCTTGCCGCAGTTGGGGCAGAACTTTGTCCCCAAAGGCGCGTTGGCTCTACATGCCGGACACACTACATTCTGCTGAGGCTGTGCCTGGGGTTGAGGCTGGTAATACTGCGGCGGTTGTTGAAAGCCTCCACCGGTAAACATCTGTCCCATCATATTGCCTATTGCAGCTCCGGCGCCCATTCCTGCGCCCATGCCGGCAAAGGAACCTCCTCCCTGGTTTCCTGCAGCTGTGTTCATTGCATCGAGAGTTCTTTTCTTAGCGTAAGTATCCATACCGCCCATCAGATTTATCTGAGCACCTTCCTGGTATGCCTTTCTGAGCTCTTCAGGAAGAATCAGCGATTCAATTGTAAGCTCGGTAAGCTCAAGCCCTAAAGCATTAAACTTGCCCTTTGCATTCAGCGTAACCATTTCCGCAAACTCAGGCATGTTGCTCTGCATCTCGAAGAAGGACTTTTTCGACTCTGCCACCGTATCTTTAAGATACGTCATAATGTATGACCTCAAAGTCTTTGTAAGGTCCTGAGTTGCCATAGTACCCCTTGTTCCCGATACATCCTTTAAGAACTTTACCGGATCGGATACTCTGAAAGAAAATGTTCCCCTCGCTCCGACTTCTATCGGTCCAAACATGGGGTCCAACATCGGAAGGGGTGACTGGGTACCCCAAGTCTGTTCGGTAAACAGTCTGGTATTTATAAAATACACCTCTGCCTTAAAAGGTGAATTAAATCCGTACTTCCAAGATTTCAGCTTTGTTAGAATCGGCATGTTTTCTGTTGTCAGTTCGTATCTGCCGGGTTCAAAAACGTCTGCCAATTGACCTTCGTTTATGAATATAGCCACCTGAGACTCCCTGACAGTAAGCTGGGCTCCCATTTTTATTTCTTTGTTTGCTACAGGAAAGCGATAAACTATAGTATCTGCACTAGAATCCGTCCATTCGATTACTTCAATGAATTGTCCCTTGATAAAATTTATCAAACCCATTTCAAACACCCCTTTTTAACAAGTTTTAATTTACGCCTGTCCCTTCTGCGTTTGTAAATCTCTCCGAATAAAAAAAGCAATTAATTCAGTCACATTCTATTTTACCATATACTTTTTACAATTCAAATCTTTTATTTGTAAATAATTATTTTCGTCTACAGATATAAGGATATCTAGGCTTTTTTTTAGCAATTATCTCTTTTTAGAGACAGGGCACATTTATCGCCCCCTTATAATAATACGAATTTTTGTATATAATTTTGTATATAATATAGAAAAATATGCATTTATAGATTTTTTATATCGAATAAAAAAATACAGTTATATTTATTTAAACCGGTTTTGATTTTATTTTTTTACAGTGATATAATAATCAATGTTGTGTTAAATATAAAAACTAAAAATAAAAGGCGGTTGTTATGAAAAGAGCAAACCACAAAAAGGAAAACAAATATTTATCAATTGTTGTTATTCCTCACAACACAGATGAGATAAAGGTATTTAAAATCTCTTCTGTAAAATACAAGTTAATGGCCTTAGGGACTATTTTACTAACTATGTTTATATGCTCGGGAATTTGGATTACATATTTGACATATGAAAATCGCGCATTGAATGATGACAGAAAAAAGGTCATTGCTGTCAATAATCAACAAATGAACTTGATTACCGAAAGAGAAGAAGTTATCCAATCCTATATCAAAAAAATTAATGAACAGGACGAATTAATCAAAAGCTTTACAACTCTCTACAGAGATATGACTGCAAAATATATCGACGGCAATATGGAAAGCATTACAGCATCAAGATCCGGTCTTAGGGATGATCGTGCTTTTATAAACGATATAAACAAGCTTAAAGGCATTTTAGACAAGCTCGAAGAAATTAACGGCGATGATACCGATATTTTAAGCGATTTAAGCGAAACTCAATCCAAGCTCAAGGCATACATAGACTCTGTTCCTACTTTGTGGCCGGCTTCAGGAAGTATAAGTTCCAATTTCGGTTCCCGTTCGGATCCCTTCAATTTTTCCCAAAAGAAGCATGAAGGTATTGACATCGCGGCAGACTACGGTACCGTAATAAGGGCATCCGCCACCGGAAAGGTTACTCTTTCGGACTGGTACGGCAATTACGGCAAATGTGTCATTATCAGTCACGGTAACGGTTTGAGCACACTTTACGGACACTGCCAAACGCTTCTTGTAAAAGAAGGACAGACCGTTCAAAAGGGTGATAAAATAGCCACAGTCGGAAGCACCGGAAGAAGTACGGGTCCCCATTTGCACTTTGAAGTACGGCTAAATGATGTTCCTATCGACCCGCTGCAATACCTGGATAATAATTAGAGGCTTTACCGGCCGGTCTTTTATAGTAGACAATGGGCATTAAACAACAGTTTGTAAAGGGAGGTTAATCATGTTTAATAAAAAGGATAGTTCTTCAAGCCCGGATGTTTTTGATACACTTATAGGAGTAAATTCCACATTGGAAGGCAATATCGAGACGGAAGGCACCATAAGAATTGACGGAAAGATTAAAGGAGACGTTAAGGTAAAAGGCGATGTCTATATAGGCAAAGATGCCAATGTCAACGGAAACATATTCGCAAACAATGTCTATATGTCCGGCAGAGTGGACGGAAATATCGAAGCCAAGGGCGTGCTAAGAGTTCTGTCAACTGCGCAGCTCTATGGAGACATACTGGTTCAAAGCCTCATATCGGATGAAGGCAGCATATTTGAAGGAAACTGCAAGATGGTGTCCGCTTCAAATGCCCAAGGCGTAGATAACGGTGCCTCAAAAAAGAGCAAAAGCACCAAAGATAAAGATAGTGATAAATCCCAAACTTCAGGGCAATAGAAGCTCAATTTGTGAAAATAAGTTTGTCAAAGAAATAGAAGTCAGATGAAAGTCACGTCTTCATCTGACTTTACTTTGCAAACCAAGTTTTATATTTTAAAGATTTATGTACTGTCACCGCTTCTACCCCTGTCTATGTAGAACTCCGGAACATCACCGATAATTACCGTTTCTGCCACAGGTATTCTTGTCGTTATCTCCGTCTTTTTAGCCGTAAACGGCACTGCAATTCCCACGGAGGTTTTCACCTCAAGGTATATCCTGTGCCTTGTCTGGTTGATTCCGGCACTTATAAATTCCGATTTAAAGTCCGTTTCCACGCTCCCCGCAGGAATTACCTTGACATTAATCTTTGGGCCGCCGGTGGCAAGCAAGGAGTCACCAAACACCGCACCTAATGGAATTGATATCCTCTCATCCTTAAGCTCCAAAAGCCTTTCTTGAATATCCAGGGATAAACCGGCATATATTCTATTGAGCTTTACAATATCTGTTTGTATGGAATTGATTCTGTCGTCCTGATCCCTGTTAATTATTACAATTTCATCGTAGTTAATATCGTCATAAAAGTTTTCGTTTACAGCCCTGCTTACTGCATTGTTTATTATGGACTTTGTTCTGTACTCCGATATTTCCAAAATGCTTCGTCTTATTCTGCCCTCAGCAAAAGCAATAATGAGTACAAGAACAATGACAATTATTGCAATTACTATATATCTGCGAAGCCTTTCCCTGTTCCTTTTCAGATACCATAGTCTTCGGTAAAGCTTGGTCTTTCTTCTCATAAAAAAACCCTCCTTTACTTATTCTATGTCTTAGGCTTTTCCCCTGTGAGTGTTCCTCATGAAATAAATTACAAAGAATTTTTTATCAATGCAGATTTTTATGTTATAATGTAATAAGTTTAGACTAGAATTTTATTAAAGAATTAATTGGACAAACAAACAATATTGGCTTTTATTAAAAAAGGAGAGGTACTTTTATGAACTCGAGGACAGGAACTGCTTCAACGAGAACACAAAAGAGCTCAAAAAAGAAGCGGACCAATAAACCATTCAAGATAGTATTATCGATTTTCAGGGTCTTTATCTTCTTTGCCATTGCCTTTTCGATCATCGTGGGAGGCATATTGTCAGGCATGACCTTGGCTTATGTCAAAACAGCGGAAGACCTCACTGCAGACCAGCTTGCACTGACAGGTTTTACCACTCGTGTCTATGATTGTAACGGCAATGAAATTATGGCGTTGCAAGGAGACAAAAACAGAGAGATGGTGGACTTTAAAGACATACCGCAGGACTTGAAGGATGCTTTTGTTGCAATCGAAGACAAACGTTTTTACAAACATCCCGGTATAGATGTAAAAAGAATAACG
This sequence comes from Acetivibrio sp., assembly GCF_035371925.1. Classification (NCBI taxonomy): domain Bacteria; kingdom Bacillati; phylum Bacillota; class Clostridia; order Acetivibrionales; family Acetivibrionaceae; genus Acetivibrio; species Acetivibrio sp. Next base: position 9,681 of record NZ_DAORXT010000005.1, read on the forward strand.
GGAGCGGTAATAAACTTCTTCAAGCCCGGTGCATCATCTTACGGTGGCAGTACCATTACCCAGCAGGTAATAAAAAACCTTACCGGCAACGAAGAGAGATCCGTAAAGCGAAAGGTTCAGGAGTGGAGGCTTGCGCTTACTCTAGAGCGTAACCTTAGCAAGGACCAGATACTGGAAATTTATCTGAATCTCATATATATGGGACAGAACTGCTATGGAGTCCAGGCTGCAGCACAGACTTATTTCAACAAGGACGTAAGTGAACTTACCCTTGCCGAATGTGCTTCCCTTGCCGGAATTACCAATTGGCCCGGCAAATACGACCCCTTTACCGAAAAAGGTAAAGAAAACAACATAGAACGTCAAAGAGTTATATTAAAACAAATGCTGGAACAAGGGTATATAACCGAGGCCGAATACAACAAAGCAATAAATGAAGAACTGAAATTTGCAGACTCAAACAAGCGCACATCGGAGCATGTCAGCAATCAGCCATACTTTATAGACCAGGTTGTAAAGGATGTAAAAAAAGATCTTATGGCACTGGGCTATTCGGAAGAAGTGGCCATAAGAATGATCTATAACGGTGGACTTCAAATATATACCGCAATGGACCCGGATATTCAAAAGGCAATGGATGAGGTATTTACCGATGAAAAGTATTTCACAAAAGTAAACAAAAAGACAAGTCAGACCCCTCAGGCAGCCATGGTAATAATAGATCCCAATGGCTATGTCAGAGCTCTTTATGGAGGCTCCGGAGAGAAAATAGGTGCACCTCTCAACAGGGCATCGGATCCCCAAGTAAAAAGGCAGCCGGGTTCGACCTTCAAGCCTATTGCCATTTACGGACCTGCCATTAATGAGAGAAGAATAACTGCCGCCACAGTTGTGGACGATGTTCCTGTTTACATGCTGGGAGCAGACAAAAGTGCATACCCTACCAATTATGATTATTCATATGCAGGACTTACCACCATCCGCAGCGCCATAAAAAGGTCTGTAAACGTAGTGGCCGCCAAAGTATGGCAGGATATTTTAGGTCCTGATTTGTCATTGAAATATCTTGACCGGGTCAATATAAACAGGGACAACGAAAGATATCTGTCGCTGGCAATGGGCGGACTTTATCAAGGTGTAAACCCGCTTCAAATGGCAGCGGCATATGTACCTTTTGTCAGCAAAGGAATATACTACGAGCCCATAACCTATACAAAGGTTCTGGACATGAAAGGAAGAGTCCTCCTGGAGAAAAAGCCGAAAAGCACCATTGTCTATGATGAGGCTGCTGCATATGTTATGGTTGACTTGATGAGAAGTGTCGTAAGCGAATCCGGCGGAACTGCCGTTGGACTCGGTCAGCTGCAGAAGGGAAAAATGCCTACGGCAGGTAAGACCGGTACCACCAGCGACAACTACGATAAATGGTTCGTTGGCTTCTCACCCTACTATATTGGAGCCGTCTGGTACGGGTATGACCACAATGTCAGCATTTCAAGCGCCGAATCAAACAGAGCGCAGCAAATTTGGCATGATGTTATGGAGAAAGTACACGAAAAATTGGAACCGATACAGTTTACCGAACCTGAAGGCATTGTCAGGAAAAAAATATGCATCTACTCCGGCAAAACTGCAACGGATTTATGTGCCAGCGACCCAAGAGGTTCTGCTGTAAGGACTGAATTGTTCATCACAGGCACCGAGCCTTCGGATGATGATTTATGTGACGTGCATGTCAAAGCAGAAGTATGCAAGGACAGCACCGATGCCGATGGCAATCCTCTGCTTGCCGGCGAATACTGTCCTCACGAATCTTTGGAAGAGAGGATATTTATAAAGCGTCCGGTACCTTATGTACCGACCAAGCCGGGAGAAAAAGCACCAGCTGACATAAAATATGAGCTCCCCGAAGGAAAATACTGTAACGTACACGGACCGGAACAGGTACCGAGTCCGGACGACACTAACGATGATAACCGGTATGATCCGGATGAATTGCCTTATGACCGAACCCTGTGGCCTGATTTTCTTAATGATATTGAGCAGGCAATTCCTCGTGTATTCAGAAGGGATGACAGATAAGAATTAAGAATAAGAAATTAAGAAAAGAATTTATGAGACAAATTTAAGCATAAAATTAGCTCTGGAATTAAACTCTCCAGAGCTTTTTTACACCCTTTTTTTATTCGTATCTCAGAGACTCTATAGGGTCCAAATCTGCCGCTTTCTTTGCAGGGTATACGCCAAATACAAGTCCCAATACCACCGACCCTAAAAAAGCCCCAATAATTACCGGAACATCAACCACCGGCGGAATGTTAATAACCTGAGAAATTATATTACCTCCCATAACTCCAAGAAAAATCCCTATGCTGCCGCTTATTCCTGTCATAATGATTGATTCTGTAATAAACTGAAATATTATGTCCCTCTTCTGGGCCCCCAATGCCTTTCGTATGCCTATTTCCCTTATTCTCTCGGTTACGGAAACAAGTAGTATGTTTATAATTCCTATGCCTCCGACTACGAGGGTAATAACCGCAATAACCAAAAGCACCGTTGACACAACTCCAATTATGCTAGAGAGAATCTTTTGGGAGTCTTGCGTGCTGTATGTCATATATATGTCCTTTTTGCCCTTGCTTATCTCCAGAGCTCTTACTATTCTGTTCCCCACTTCCTTGTAATCCACTTCTTTGTCCAATGTAACCAATATGCTGTCTAGGGTTTTGTTGTTGTAATACATTTGCTGAACCGTGGTAATAGGCATATATACTTTCGTAGGAAAATCTTCATTGTCCATTATGCTTGCCATAGCATCATTGGTAGACTTTGTAACTCCAATTACCTTTAGCTTGTAGTTTCCGGAAGGCGCTTTAAATTGTACTACTTCGCCCACAATATCCACTTTGTTGAAATACCTTTTTGCAAAGTATTCATCAACAACTACAACCTTCAGCCTTGAAGATACGTCAAAATCGGTAAAAAACCTGCCTGCAGCCATTTCCATAGGAGTAATGTCCTTATACTGGGCTGTAGTTCCGTATACTAAAGCACTTCTTGTCTTCGTATCCATTCTGAATGACCCCGAACGCTGAATATAGGTTGTGACATTTTTTATTTCCCGTGCAGCTTTTTTTACTGTCTCAATATCTTCAAGATACAGCCTCTCATCGCTGTCTACGTTCATATTTTTGTAGCCTATGGTAAGCACATTAGCGCCGATTTTTTCAAATTGACTGTTAATATATTCTTCTGTGGCATTTCCAATTGCCATTATTGTAATAATTGAAAATACACCCATGATGATTCCCAGCATGGTAAGAATGGACCTCAGCTTGTTTGCCTTAAGGCTGTCAAGCGCCTGTCTGACACTTTCAACAAAGCTCATTTTCGCACCTCTTTTCAACTATTCTATTATCTTTACTTTAGATCCATCCTTATGGAATGATTGCGGATCATCTACAACGATATCACCTTCATTAAGTCCTTCCAAAACCTCGGCAGTCATATCGGAGATAATGCCAAGCTTTACATTTCTCTGCACCAGTACACCCTTTTCTTTGTCTACCAGTAATACATACTCGTTTCCGTCTTTATCGGTTTTCAAGACCCCCATCGGTACCACAACTATATCCTTCTTTTCATTGGTCAATATTTCACAGTCTACACTAAGTCCGGGTTTTAGATTTGCATTCGTATTGTCAATTGATATGTCCACTTCAATCACAACATCCTCTCCCACAGATGTCATGCTTGATTTTGCAACCGGTGAAATGCTTTCCACCACTCCAAAAATTTCAATATCCTCACTAATGGCATCTCCGGTGATTCTGACTTTCTGTCCCGCTTTTACATCCTTTATGTTATACTCACTTACCATGGCCTTTACTTTCAGCTTGTCAAGGTTGACTATCTTAAAAGCCGGCTGAGCACTATTTGTGTAAGCCCCTTCCTTAATGTTTATCTCGGTAATAACCCCGTCAAAAGGACAAATCATTGCTTCCTTTGTTTTTTGAATTTTTTTCTCCAGGTCGCTAATACCAATTCTTGTAGCATTAAGGTTCTCTTCCTTTACCTTTTTGTCCACATCCCTGCTTTGTATAGCAGCATCGTAAGCAACCTTTGCGTTCTCCAGTGCGGTCTTTGCATCCCTTACAGCGTTTTGGGCCATATCCAGCTCACTTTTTGATATTGCCTGGGCTTCAAAAAGCTTTTTGCTGTCTTCCAGTTTCTTTTCACAATCGCTTAAGGTTTGCTCGGCACTTTTTACTGCCGATTCGGCCCTTTTTATTTCGGCATCAACCGTCGGAGCGATTTGGGAAAGCTCTTGAACTTTCTTGTTTATTTTGAGCTTTTCCAGCTCCGTTTCCATGCTTTCAGTATCAAGCTCCATCAACTGCTGTCCCTTTGACACCTTTTGATACTTCTCAACCAAGAGCTTTTTAACCTTTGCAGAGCTGTCTACATAAATGTCATAGGACTCGGCTTCCTCAATTTTTCCCGATGCCGAAATCGACGAGGATACGTCTCCCTTACCTATTTCAACAGTTTTTACGCTGTAGACGGTACTGCTGCTAAACACCTGCTCCATATTGCCGCTCACAAGGTAGGTCAATCCTACCAGTCCTCCAAGAACTGCTATTACAATTAATATACTCACAACTTTTTTCATGTTGCCGCCTCCATTTCAATACGTAATCTTCTCATAACCTCTTTTGCATCAAGAGGTCGTTGTACTGCCACATCGCTTCTTAGGTATCCGTCCCTAAAGGTCACAATCCGCTTTGTATGCTGTGCAATATCGGGTTCATGGGTAACTAGAATTATTGTAACTCCATCTCTGTTTAGCTCCTGAAACAAATCCATGATTTCTTCCCCCGAATAGCTGTCAAGGTTTCCCGTAGGTTCGTCGGCGAGAATAATTGCAGGGTCATTCACCAGCGCCCTTGCTATGGCAACCCTCTGCTTTTGACCTCCCGACATTTCATTGGGCTTGTGATTCATCCTGTCCTTTAGCCCCACTCTTTCAAGAGCCGCTTCCGCCCTTTTCCTTCTTTCCTTTGCATTTACTTTGGCATATATCATCGGAAGCTCAACATTTCGAAGAGCCGTCATTCTTGGTAGAAGATTAAATGACTGGAATACGAATCCAATCTTTAAGTTCCTGATTTTGGCAAGCTCAACTTCGTTAAGACCGGATATATCCATTCCGTCAAGTATGTATTTGCCCGATGTTGCCCTGTCAAGGCAGCCTAAAATATTCATAAGAGTTGACTTACCTGAGCCGGATGGCCCCATAATAGATAGAAATTCTCCCTGTTCTACACACAGGTTGACTTTTTTTAGTGCTTTGACTTCAATCTTTCCGTTTTTGTATATCTTATCGACATTCTTAATTTCGATAATCATTTCAATATCACAGCCTTTTTACAATAGTAATTTATACCAAACCTATTCCATATAGATAAACACCCTTTTTGGGTGCTTATGTATTATAATTTTTAATTGCACAATGCTTCAAATTCGGCCATTAAAACATTAAAATCGTAAATTGCGGCAAACGTCTGATACTGCGCATCCAAATATTTTTCCTGTTGACTTAAAAGTTCTTGCCTGCTCACAAGTCCATTTTCAAGTTTCAGCTCCAAATTCTGAAGCTTCTTTTTCTGTATATCCTCCCACTTTGAAGCAAGTTCCACATTGTCCTTTGCCGAAAGCAAGTTATTGTACTTATTTCTAATTTCCACTTCCAAGTTTATCTTTGCATCTTCCAGTTCTATTCTTGCAAGCTCGAGGTTTGTTTTGTTTTCATTATATATTGAATTGCTGTCGGTATAATACTTTTCCGTAATCTCCATTATCTTCTCTTTTACCTTGAGGTTCTCAGACTTTTTATATATATCTATGTTTTTCTCAATGGCATCATTAATAACTTTTTCAAGCTTTATGCTCTTCCACTTTGCCAATGTCAATTTTTCATCAATCTTTAAATCCTTATCGTCAAGTTCAAGGCTTAATAATCTTTTAAGCTCCATTTCGGCTGTCTTCAAGCTTTTTTCAACTTTCTGCACATCGATTTTTTTAGTATCCAAAGAATACTTTATATCATTAAGGTCATTTTCGGTTATCTTTCCCTCACGGTATCGCACTTCCGCCATTGAATATTTTTCATTCAGGATGTCCAGCTTTGCCTTTTGCATATCCAATTCTTTTTCAATAAGAAGCCTGTTTAAAGCTGCTTTATAGACATCCAGCTTCAAGTTGTCAATATTCTTCTGTTTTGCTCTTTTGGCATACTCAAGATTTGCCTCTGCTTCAAGGGGAGTAACATCCTTTTTGATGTCATTATTGTACCTTTCGCTTTTGGTGCTTGCAGGGTATAAAAACTCCGCATCTTCCTTCGCATCCAAAAGAGCACTCTCCTTGGTCTTAATTTCCAAGTCATCAAGAGTAACCTGCTTGCTGTTCTCAACAGCGTATTTTTGAAAACCTTCAATATTAAAAATGAGGTTTTCTCCAACTGCCAGAACTGTCGTAATGGCAAAAAGCAAAGGTGCGGTCAAAACCAAAGCCAAAACCCTCTTCTTCATATGCACCACCCTTTCTAGTATGCCGGGCCTAGGCCCGCTGCCTCTTCAAGCTTCATTTTTTTCGTATTATAGTTGTAAACCGTAAGATTAAATCCGTTTTGCAATTCTTCTATTGCCAGCTCCATTTCCAAAAGTACCGTTTCAGATATTAACCCCTGCTCATACTGGGCTTTAAGCTTTTCATAACTTCTTTTCTGCATATTCAATGTTGCCAAAAGACTATCCATATTGTCCCGTTCCTTAATTACATCTATGTACGCGGATTTGATGTTATTTTCAACCTCATATTTGGCTTTGTCAAGCTGAACCTGCAAGCTTTCCATTTCCAGAGAGGTATCTTCATGCTCTTTTCGTATGTCAGGATATATCTCCTTCGCCCTGCTTTTTCCAAGAATTTCCAAGTGCTGCTCCTTAATCTTAATCTGCTCGGTTATGTTGGCTATCTCAAGCCTGTTCTCCAAAGCCGCCTCAATATAGTACTCCACCGGATTTAATGTCAGATTCCTTGTAAGCTCGGAGTATAATACTTTATCATAGGCTGTATCAATGGGCACACCAATAAAGGAGTTAATGCTTCTTTGCATGTTCTCCCGGTTTCTTTTGCATTTTTCAACATCCTTTTCTGCTTTCAGGTAATCATACTCTGCCTCTTCAAACTCAATCCCCGAAATCAGCCCGCTTTCAGCTTTGAGTTTTGCAGCATTGTATTTCTTTTCTTGGAGCTTCAATTTTTTCAGGCTCAATTGATAATCCATGTCTGCTTTCAAAAATCCAAGATACAAATCCCTGAGCCCCAAAGAAAGAGCTTTTTCGGTAACAAGTCTGCTGTTGTCAGCCATCTTCCAATAATATCTCATCTGAAGGGGCAGAAGCTGTGCCTGTTTGGTCAGAAGCACCTGGATGTTTGGGGGATAAATATAATAATATTTTCCCATGGGAGTATCGATAATTGACATCTCCGTCTCAATTCCCCTGGTACGCTGTACTATACCGCTGTACTGATAAAAGGCCTTTCTTTCCGTCAACTTCTGCTTCAACACGGCCCGGCTGTTTTCTAGCATGGCTTCGTTTGCAGCATCATAAGACAACCGGCTGTCATTGGCTGCATATACTTGCGAAACAATCAGCATGGAAACAATAATTATTGCGGATATGATTTTTTTCAAACTGCGCCCTCCTTTCCTAATTTTAAAAGTATATTACCCCTCCCCTAAAAAATGCAAACTTTATCTATTTAAAATCTCACTTTTTGCCTAAGAAAAGTGAACCTACATCCTTTCCTGCCAAAATAGAATAAACTATATGCGGGTCATCTCCATTTGCCAAAACCATGTTTATACCTGCAGAAGTGGCAATCTTTGCAGCCGAAAGCTTGGTAATCATACCTCCGGTACCTCTTGAGCTTCCCACACCTCCTGCACATTTTTCGACATCAGGTGTTATTTCCTCAACCACAGAAATAAGTTTCGAACATTCATTCTCTCTCGGATCGCAGTCATAAAAACCGTCAATATCGGACAAAATTATCAATAAATCCGCATTAACCAGTGTTGCAACAATTGCCGACAATGTGTCGTTATCCCCAAATACGTTGTTTGCTTCGGACTCTATTTCATCAACAGCCACCGAGTCGTTTTCGTTTACTACAGGGATTATTCCCATTTCAAGCAAAGTCTCAAAAGTGTTTATTACGTTGGTTTTGCCTGTAGGGTTTTCAACCACGTCACGGGTCAAAAGAATCTGCCCCACTGTATGCCCATATTCCAAAAACAACTTACTGTACATATACATAAGCTCGCACTGCCCCACAGCAGCAACGGCCTGCTTATCCTTTAACTCTTTAGGCCTTGAGCTTAATTTCAGCTTGCTCACACCTACACCTATTGCTCCCGATGTAACCAATACCACATCTTTTCCTTGGTTCATAAGGTCTGATATAACTCTTACCAGCTTTTCCATCCTTGCAAGATTCATTTCACCATTTTCATATGTAAGAGTTGAAGTACCTACCTTTATTACTATTCTTTTTGAATCAGCTAAATTCTCTCTCAAATTCGAATTTTCCATAAAACTTCCCCTTATCTTTCTTATCTCATTGTCACATAATAATGTTTTCATAATAAATGTTTTTCTGTTTTTTCAGAATAACATATAAAATTAACAATACCATTATACGACTAATAGTGTAAAAATTCAAAACATAAAGCTAACAAATCACAAATTAATTTAATCCTTTATACAACTACAAGTGTATAGGTACAATTAAGAATAACGAAATACAAATCGCAATAGAAAAAGATAAAAAAGCCACCTTGCACAAGGCAGCTTTTTTACTTTTGTATATAAATTTCTTAAGTGCAAAATTATTAATATAGGTTAATTATTTGCTGGCTTCCTCAATAGCAACTGCAACTGCAACAGTAGCACCAACCATCGGATTGTTACCCATTCCGATAAGTCCCATCATTTCAACATGGGCAGGAACAGAGGATGAACCTGCAAATTGTGCATCACCGTGCATTCTTCCCATTGAGTCGGTCAATCCGTATGAAGCAGGACCTGCAGCCATATTGTCAGGATGCAGTGTTCTTCCAGTACCTCCTCCGGATGCAACTGAGAAGTACTTCTTGCCGTTTTCATAAGCCCATTTCTTATATGTACCTGCAACAAGGTGCTGGAATCTTGTAGGATTTGTTGAGTTACCTGTAATGGAAACGTCAACACTCTCTCTTATCATTATAGCAACACCTTCGTTTACGTCATCAGCGCCGTAAACTTTAACCTTTGCCTTTTCACCGTTTGAGAAGGCCTTTTCCTGTACAACCTTGAGCTCACCGGTGCTGTAATCGTATTCAGTCTGTACATATGTAAATCCGTTGATTCTTGAAATTATGTAAGCGGCATCTTTACCGAGACCGTTCAATATAACCTTCAAAGGTTCTTTTCTAACTTTGTTGGCTGTCCTTGCTATACCAATGGCACCTTCAGCTGCTGCAAAGGATTCGTGTCCTGCAAGGAAGCAGAAGCATTTTGTTTCTTCTCTTAAAAGCATTGCTCCAAGGTTTCCGTGACCCAAGCCAACCTTTCTGCTGTCAGCAACAGAACCCGGAATACAGAAAGCCTGCAATCCTATTCCTATTGCTTCTGCAGCTTCAGCAGCAGTCTTGGTACCTTTCTTCAATGCCACTGCGCATCCCAATGTATATGCCCATACAGCATTTTCAAAAGCTATTGGCTGAACGCCTTTTACTATCTTTTCAACATCAATGCCCTTGCCAAGGCACAATTCCCTAACCTCTTCAAGACTGTTAAATCCATACTCTGCCATGCATTTGTTTATTTGATCTATTCTTCTTTCATAACCTTCAAATCTAATCACTTAAAATCACCTCTCTTTTCTATTGATTCAATTACTCTTTTCTCGGATCAATTACTTTAACAGCTTCACTAAATCTGCCGTATGTTCCTATGTTTTTCTCATAGGCTTCTTTCGGATCCACACCGTTTCTTATAGCTTCCATCATCTTTCCGAGATGGACAAACTTATATCCGATAACTTCATCATTTTCGTCAAGACCGATATTTAAAATATATCCTTCGGCCATTTCAAGATATCTTACACCTTTGTCCTTTGTTCCGAACATTGTACCCACCTGGGAACGTAATCCTTTTCCAAGGTCTTCAAGGCTTGCTCCTATAGGCAGTCCGTTTTCGGAAAATGCAGTCTGAGTTCTTCCATATACAAGCTGCTTGAATATTTCCCTCATTGCAACGTTGATAGCGTCACAAACAAGGTCGGTATTTAAAGCCTCAAGAATGGTCTTTCCGCCCAATATTTCAGCAGCCATAGCAGCTGAGTGGGTCATTCCCGAGCATCCCAAAGTCTCAACCAGGGCTTCTTCGATAATACCGTTTTTAACGTTCAATGTAAGTTTACAGCATCCCTGCTGCGGTGCACACCAGCCCACACCGTGCGACAGTCCGGAGATATCTTTAATTTCCTTCGCCTTAACCCATCTGCCTTCTTCCGGGATGGGAGCCGGTCCATGATTCGGTCCTTTTTTAACACAAATCATATTTTCAACTTCGTGTGAATAGTTCATTAATCTTTGTCCCCCTTTACTCTAACCTTACTATAAATTCATTTGTGACAATTCTATAAAAAATTACTGCATACATTATATCACATAAAAACAATGCTGCAATAATTTTAATGTACTATCTCATAAAAAATTGAATTATGTCGTTAAATAGCTGCCGAATAATACATCAAAATACATATGGTTTTAACTATGTAAGTTTTTTGTTATACAAGTAACCGGATGAGTAAATTTAACATAATATATAATTAGAAATCTTAAAAGACGGGGAGAAGATATGAACAAATACGAAAAGCTTGAAGCCATAACAAACGGAATAAATGCCGCCAATAAAATCAGGACATTGCAAAGCTCTGCAACAAATGAAAGGGCAGATGCCATAGCCAATATTGACCAAGTGGGGCTAATCAGCCAAATGCTCGACATAATTGCCCAGTATTCACCAAATACCCACAGAAAAAGACTTCTTAATGAAAATCTGAATAAGACACGGATGTACAGCCAAGTATACAAAGGACTCAAACATGAGATGAAGGACATAAAATCCAGCAACAGAGTCGGTAAAAAAGATATTATTAATACTCTACATATATTGCAGCCGGTAGTTGACAACCGCAGCCGGACTTTAATCGAAAAAATATTGAAAATCCAGGAGATATTAGACTCCTGATTTTCTCAAAAACCTTTTACCTTTTAAGCTATAGTATCCCCCTATGCGAATTTTATCATAGTTGAGTTCAGTTAATCCCCGAACCCCTCTTTCCACAGGGGTTCTCCTTCTTTTTACCCATATAACCTGCTCTGTCTGAGGCTTTTTACCCGGCTCAAAAAAGGAGTGCATAACAAGCAATGCATTTCCAATGGTTGTACTGTATTTGCTCTGGCTTTCCATAATCGTTTCATCATCGCTAAGATACAGGAACACAAGACCTATAAAGCCAAGCACCACGACTGAAACTCCAGTAATCAAAAAAGCCTTTATTACTTGTAAAAGAAACAGATTTTCCACATCGTCCATCCCCCATTGCGCTAAAAAAGCATCAAAACCCCTATTTATTCAATAATATTATATCATATTATTTGCATTTATTTTTTGCTTTTTGCCTTAACATCGCCAAAAATTGTGTGTAAAATATTTGGTATAGGTATATATTTTAGTCAAGCATAAATAATATTAATGAACTAAAATTTCCAACCAAAATCAAACAGTAAAGGAGTGTCGTCTTATGGCAGTAAAAAACGCAATGACTGCTGATTTCCTAAGATCCGCATATGGCGGTGAAAGCATGGCCCACATGAGATATCTTCATTGGGGAAATCTCGCTGAAAAAGACGGTTTCCCCAACATAGCCAAGTTGTTCAGAGCCATAGCTTATGCCGAACAGGTTCATGCAGGCAATCACTTCAATGAATTGAAAGACCAAAAAAGTGACTATACGGTAACAGCCGGAGCTGTTTTTGGAGTGGGAACTGTGGTAGAAAACCTGCAGGGAGCTATAAACGGCGAGCTTCATGAAGTTGAGCAAATGTATCCGGTATATTTGGAAGCAGCAAAATTCCAGGATGAAAAAGGAGCTTTTCGCAGTTTCCGTTTTGCATTGGAAGCGGAAAAGATTCACGCAGATTTATTCTCTCAAGCGCAAAATGCTGCAAAAGAAGGAAAGGATATACAGCTTAGCTCAGTACACGTCTGCCCTGTTTGCGGACATACAGTCCTTGACAATGCTCCTGATGCATGCCCCATTTGTGGCACTAAAAAAGAAATGTATAAAACTTTCTAAAAAAATATTCAAAATTCCCTATTGCATATCAAGCAATTTGGTGTTAAAATATAATGGTGAATCGGGGCGTAGCGCAGCTTGGTAGCGCACTTCGTTCGGGACGAAGGGGTCGCATGTTCGAATCATGTCGCCCCGACCATTATATTTATGTCTTTTTTTATTTCTTCATATTCTTATTTCTTCTTTTTTTATTTCCTATTGTTTAATCCAATATTATATCAAATATTATTGATTTTACTACGGCGAAATATTCTCTTATGTATGAATTAACAAGTACAACGGGATTTGTCGGCGCAGTAATTCCGTAGGGCGTAAAGCCGTTGTGCCGTGCAAGGATTTTTGACCTGAACATATGGAAGTCGTTGGTGACAATCATTATCCTGTAATCGCTTCTTCCCGTAAGCTGCTTTAATACCTCTGCGGTGTATTTCATGTTTTCGCTTGTGCTGGTTGCCCTGTCTTCCATGATAATTCTTTCTTCGTCAATTCCGTGGTTTGCCAAGTATCTTTTCATTGCCTCCGCCTCGGTTAAATCTTCGCCGGGACCTTGTCCGCCTGTCACGACCACCTTTAAATCGGGATTGGCCTTAAGATATTCTATACCCTTGTCCAACCGGTACTGAAAAGTGGGAGTTATCCGGTCGCCTTTTAATCCCGCCCCCAGAATAACCAAATAATCAACCTCCACATTTTTGTCGGTGTCAGACGATGCAAAAATCAAGCCCAATACCAATACAAAGGAGCCAAAAAAAGCAATTAAGGCGCCAAAAAACAGCCTCCTTAGAACCGTATTTTTGATGCGTAGTATATCCCCTTTGCCTAAAAGCCTCACTGACGCCACAAAGGTAAGAACTATTCCCACAACAAACGGAAACAAAATTCCAAAATTAATTACCGTGCCGATAGCCATTAGCATCAAAAAATCCAGTATTCCCAAAATACCTAAAATGAGCATTAAAACATCAAGAAATTTTACAATCTTTAGTTTCATTTTTTCTCCCCCTCGTACATTTCAACATCTATATCATACACTAAAACTTTTAATTTTCCCATACAGTAAAAGACCATAAGCTATCTTAAGCAGCCTTAAAAAAGTGTACTGCCGGTAAAAAACCAAATCAAGCTTATGGACAATATTCTCAATATATTTAAAAGTTATTCCTTATTGCATACAGTCGATTATTTTCGGATTTTAGTCCGAATTTTTCTTTGCATCCTTATCTTCCTTGCCGAATCCGGCAACTGTCTTTGCATATTTTTTAAGCTTCTCATATACCAAATAGTTTATTGTCCCCTCGGGATAAGTTCCGTCTTCTCTCTTTTCCCCTGCTTTCATTCCCGTAAGTATTTCAATTCCTTCATCTATGGTTTTTACGGCATATATATTAAATTTGCCTTCTTTAACTGCTTCAATAACCGCATCATTCAAAGCCAGATTTCTGACATTCTGATAGGGAATAATCACCCCATGTTTGCCGTTAAGTCCCCGGGCTTTGCAAAGTTCGAAAAATCCTTCTATTTTTTCGTTAACCCCGCCAATGGGCTGGATTTCCCCTTTCTGGTTAACCGAACCCGTCACCGCAATACTCTGTTTTATGGGAACCTCGGCCAAGCTTGACAAAATCGCATAGAGCTCAGCGCTTGACGCACTGTCACCGTCAACCCCGCTATACAGCTGTTCAAAGCACAAGCTTGCAGTCAAGGACAGCGGTATATCCTGGGCATACTTTTGACCTATGTACCCGCTCAATATCAAAACACCCTTTGTATGGGATGTCCCGCTCATTTCAACTTCTCTTTCGATGTTTACTATTCCTTTTTCTCCCATAAAGGTGTTTGCGGTTATTCTCGCAGGCTTTCCAAAGGAATAGTCTCCCATATCGAGTACGGTAAGTCCGTTTATCTGACCTATGGCCTCGCCTTCGGTATCCAAAATTATGATACCGTCCTTTAAAAGCTCTAAAAGCTTCTTGTCATACTTGTTTGACCTGTATATTTTCTCCTTTATTGCTTTATTTACATGCTCAGCCCGAACCAGACTGCTTTCTTCAATCTCAGCCCATGCCGCAGATTCGCAAAGTATCTCGACAATGTCGTTAAATCTGGTGGAGAGCTTGCTCTGATCGCTTACCAATCGCGAACTGTACTCGACCACCTTTGCCACCCCGGTCCTGTCAAAATGCCGTACATTTTCTCTTGTGCAAAAAGAGCTTATAAACTGAGCCAGCTTCAAGGTATTATCCTCGTTTCTGTCCATCTCCTCATCAAAATCCACTTTTATTTTAAAAAGTTTCTTAAAATCCTCGTCAAGCTCATAAAGCAGCTGGTGCAAATATTCGCTCCCCACCAATATCACCTTGGTTTGCAAGGGTATCGGCTCCGGCTTTAATGTCGATACTGTAACAAGACCCATCTGTTCCTTCATGTTTTCAATGGCTATCTGTCGTGTCTTTAAAGCTCTCTTCAGCGCCTCCCAGGACTGTACGTTGCTCAGCACATCCTTTGCCTGGAGTATCAGATAACCTCCATTTGCCTGATGAAACAACCCGGCCTTTATCATTGTAAAATCTGTCGTCATAGTTCCAAACTCGTTTTCATATTCCAATTTCCCAAGAAGGTTGTGATATGTAGGATTGAAGTCCACTATGACGGGAGCACCTTCAAGAGCGGAATTGTCTACAAGTAAGTTTACTTTATATTTGTCCACGGGCGTTCCTTCAGCGCCCTTAAGCCAAGGTACAAGGAGCTGATGCTCATCGTTATACTCTTCCTCTCTGAAGTCATCAAGATTTTCAAGGATGTCTTCCTGAACCTGCTCTAAGTATTTGACCACTTCTTTATAATCCTTGTACTTTTCTTTCAAGTCATTTATCTGCATGCCCACTGCAAATAAAGCAATTTTGTTTTCCCATTCGGCAACTCTTTCTTCCGCTTCCTTCTCTATATTTTTTATCTTTCTGATTATTTCTAAAGTCTCAAGCTGAACTATATTTGATCTTTCCGTTATTTCCTGCTTGATTTTTTCATCCAATTCTCCATATTCTTCCTCGGTTATTGTCTTGCCTTCAATTACCGGCAGAAAGTATATTCCTGCGTTGGTCGTTTTGACTTTAAATCCCTGTTTTTCAGCGTCTTTATTCAACGCTTCCATAAGGGCGGATTTTTTTTCCTGGTACTCATTTGCAATTGAGGCCTTTTCTCTTTCATAGTCCTCGCTGTCAAAAGCCTTGGTAATTTCAAGCTGAAGTACCTTGATAAACTCCTCCATATCCTTTTTAAACACTTTTCCGAGTCCCGCAGGCAGATTTATCGCTTTAGGCTGGTTGGGATTCTCAAAGTTGTACACATAACACCAGTCGTCCGGAGTCTTACAATTTTTCGCTATTTTCTTTATATAATTCACAGCATAACTAGTTTTACCGGTTCCGGTCATACCACTCATAAAAATATTGTAGCCCCGTGTATTGATTTTAAGTCCGAACGTCATGGCACGCACGGCACGTTCCTGACCTATAATTCCTTCAAGGGATTCTAATTCCGAAGTGTCATTGAATTTGAAAGAATTCGGGTCACATTCCTTTCTTAACATACTGACAGGTAATCCAGCAACTTGCGGCATACACTTTCCCCCTTTAAACCAGTTGTTTTGAACACATACGGCAAGACTTTTTTTAATTTTTAAAGTAGTGCTTCTTGGAATTTAATTACGAAACGATTGGTATTTTTCAAAATACCGTCGTTACTTTCATGTTGATTTCATTCAAACAAAAAGTGATTTTCACAACATTATCCTTTACGAATTATATTCTATTATGATATGATAAAATCCTTTTTATTTTATAATTTTAATCTAATTTACATAATAAAGCTATACATTTTCTCTCCACATTATAATTGCGTCTTCTCCATTATCCGCATAATAACCCTTGCGGCATCCTTGCTCCTTAAAGCCGTATTTAAAATACAATGCTTGAGCCGCTGTATTGCTTTTTCTAACCTCCAAAGTCATTCTTTCAATGCCCCGTTCTTTAGCTATACCCACCAGTTTCTCCACAAGCATACTTCCTATTCCATTTTGCCTAAACTCCGGATGAACAGCTATATTGGTAATATGGCCTTCATCGAAAATTTTCCACATGCCGGCATAACCGATAACTTTTCCGTTTATCTTTGCCGTTATATATATGGCCATTCTATTATTTAGCACTTCCTCAATAAGTGCATTTTTAGACCATGGGATTGTAAAACTCAGCTTTTCTACAACCATCACGTCATCAATATCTTCAAGTGTCATATATGATATTTCAACATCATACAAACCCATTGTTTCCCACCTTAACAGCCTTTACAAAACTTTTTTTCATATTCTCTTTCCGCCTGGGACTTCCTAAGATAGAAAGGCACCATGTCAAAGCAGCTTTCCAAATCATTGTTCATCGCTTTCAAATATGCAATATGGGCAACCGATGAGGCCCTTTGTAAAAGAAGGTTTCCCGGAGCAATTTTGCATCCGTCTCCAAGCTCTTTCTTAAAATACTCCTCATGCATTTTTGCAGCATCTCCGGCAAAAATAACTTTTTTGCCCATGTCTTTTATGAGCTGCACCAATTCGGGCACCGGTATTCCCATATAATCCGTAATCCTCTTTTGTCCCGTCTCATCCCAATCGTACAACGCAGTATACACCTGGTTGTTTCTGGCATCCATAACAGGACATATTGTAAAGCTACTTATTGGAATATTATATGCAATAGCATCCAATGTTGGCACACTTACAACAGGCTTTCCCGTTGCATAGGCCATGGCCTTTACGGTGGTAACTCCGATTCTTAAGCCCGTAAAGGAACCCGGACCCGTGGAAGCTGCAAAAACATCTATGTCTTTAGGCTCCAGCTCCAAAGAACCAAGAACCTCCCTAATCATTGCAACAAGCTGCTGGGAATGGGTCTTCCTGTGATTTAGCATATACTCTGCCAAAAGCCTGTCATCCTCCATCACCGCAACAGCAGCAACCAGCGCGGATGTATCCAAAGCCAATATTTTCATTTTCACTCCTCATCTCCTGACCCAAGCTTTTCTTCATATTCCCGGTATCTTTCACCGTTGAATTCCACGCGGATTTTCCTTACTTCAACTCCGCTTTCCAAGTCCTTCTCTATGGTAATCCATATATTCTCTTCAGGCAGTATGCTTTTTATAAGGTCCGCCCATTCAATCACCACAACTCCGCCATTGTAGAGATATTCTTCAAATCCGATTTCAAACATTTCCTCCGGGTCAGAAATCCTGTAAACATCAAAGTGGTAAAGGGATGCATCTTCCCTGTGGTATTCGTTAACTATGGTAAAGGTCGGACTTGTTATATATTCATTAATGCCCAAAGCCCATGCAATACCGTTTGTCAGCACCGTCTTCCCCGTTCCCAAATCTCCGGCTATGCAAACGACATCGCCTTTTTTAAGCAGCTTTCCAAGCCTCTTTCCAAATTCAATTGTATCTTGTTGCGAACAGGTTCTAATCTCTTTCATCTTTATTCCTTTCGTAAACAACCTTTCCGTTAATAATGGTCGTACAAACTCTGGTTTTTATATCAAAAGGATGGCCGTCATAAATGGCAATATCCGCATCTTTTCCCGCTTCGATGCTTCCCACCCTGTCGTCTATTCCTGTAAGCTGTGCCGCATTTATGGTTATTGCCTTAAGAGCCTCCATTTCATCCATACCTTCTCTCACTGCCATAGCCGCACACCAAATCAAGTACTGGATTGGGGTGCAGGGGTGGTCCGTCATTATTGCCACCTTTACTCCCGCCTTTGCCAGAATTCCCGGTGTCTTCAAGCTCAAGTTTCGGAGCTCCACCTTTGACCTGTCGGTAAGGGATGGCCCTACAATTGCCGAAACTCCTTCCTCTGCCAAAATATCCTTTATAAGATGTCCTTCCGTGCAATGCTCTATTGTAAGTCTAATTCCAAATTCCTTCGCTATCCTTATGGCGGTAAGAATGTCATCCGCCCTGTGGGCATGCGCTTTTAACGGAATTTCATTGTTTAAAACCTTTAGCAGCGCTTCCATTTTCATGTCATATTCCGGCTTGTCGTTTTCGTCGGGATTTGTGTTGTATTTATCCATCAATTCCTTGTATTCTTTCGCTTTCATCAGGCTTTCCCTGAGAATTGCCGCTGTAGCCATACGGGTTGTAGGCGCCATTTTTCTTTCATTATATACTGTCTTTGGATTTTCTCCAAAGGCTGCTTTCATGGCGACAGGCTCTTTTACCACCATTTCCTCTATTCGTCTTCCGTAGGTTTTCAAGGCAACAAACTGTCCGCCTATAACATTGGCGCTCCCGGGTCCCGTAACCACAGTAGTAACTCCGTTTTCACGGGCCTCCGAAAATGCGCGGTCCAGATAATACACCGCATCTATGGCTCTTAGGTGAGGTGTAACGGGGTCCGTCATTTCATTGCCGTCATCCCCTTCAAAGCCAACCGAATCCTCCCACATTCCCACATGGCAGTGGGCATCAATAAGCCCCGGAAGTATGTATTTGTTCTTTGCGTCAATTATCTTCAAATCACCGGAATTTAAAACTTCCCGATTTAATTTGTCAGGGTATTCTCCCACTTCAACTATTTTCCCCGCATCAATCAAAATATATCCGTTTTCATAATTTATACCGGCCATGGTTAGAATTTTACTGTTTTTAATTAAGAGCATATTGACCTCCAAAAGTCTATTTTATATAATGCTGTATCTTGCGTTGCTTAGAGTTGATTTCTTCAGTATATCTTATTTTATTATATTGTTGCCGTAATTACAATAGTGTAAGATGTGACCCAAGACGGGCACTTTTGATAGGTATTTTCTCTTATAATATAAGGTTTCTTGGGGGCTGTCAGAAAAATTTTTTACTTAGGCTTTTTAAATTGCAAAACATGAATAAATTCCTAAAAATCCTTATTTATAATAAATTAGTTGGCAGGAAAAGTAACAGAACACTTTTCTCCCTTTTCATCGGTATAGTTTACAATAAAACCGTCATCGGTAACCTGTATAGTTCCGTCATACTTATATTCCCGTTGAGAGTTCAAGGTATAACTAAAGCATGCCTTATCCTCTTTCAATCCGATTACTGATCCGCTTAAAACAGCTTGGCTGCCTTCCGGTGATTGAATTGCCAAATCTACAGAATACTCCATGCCCAAAGATGTGATTTTCACCAGAAAGCTCTGAGGCTGCTTGGATTTTATATACGCAGAGTCATCTTCTGCTGCCGCACCCGAGCTGCCATTAGATACTGCAATTTTCTTAAGTAAAGTTTCAGCAGCACCGGGAACATATTCTTCTCCTTTTGATGAAATTGTTATCTTTTGAGTTTTGGCATCCCAGTCCACCTTTAAATTCATTTGCTCCGCGACAAATCTTATAGGAAGCATTGTTCTTCCGTCTTTAATGACCGGAGCTTGTTCTAAAGGCACTTCGGTCATTTCAACATACTCACCAATTATATAATCATCACATATTTCGGCAACATCACTGCCTATTTTAAGTTTTATGTACTTGTATGTATTCCATGACCTGAAGTATTCTACTGTCTTGCCTGTAGAATCATCAACAAAAGATTCGTCTATTGTATTCATTTTAACCTTGTTTAAAATCCTGACCGTTTTTTCTTCGCCATCCCACGTAACGGTATATCCCAGAGATTCCGAAATAAATCTGAGAGGAACCAATGTCCTGTTGCTAGTTTTGTCGATATACGGAGCAACGTCCAAAGTTACACTTTCGTTATTAACTGTTGCAACAGTATTGTTCACCTGAAGTACAACTGTTTTTCCTTGAGTTTGGGCAAGCACTCCAACCGGCATAATGAAGCTTGCTGCAATTAATGAAACCGACACCAACAAACTGATAAAAGCTTTTAAATTCATAGTATACCTCCCAATATCGTTGTTGTAATCAACTGACAGCCCAAGAAAACCTAATTAACATAATAGATTTACCTCTTGCATTACTTCTTTGTTTTACAAAAGCAATTAAGGTATGTTTGCTGTTTTATGTAACCATAGATATAAAAAAATCCCCCAAACATACCTGTTTGCGGGATTTTGCATTTCGTAAACTGTGTAGTTACAAATAAGTTTGCTCACGGAGTGACAAAGTTTGCTCGTGTTGAAATGTAGTTGTTGCAAGGCTTCTCGCTGTTTCTTCCCTTGTAGTGACAAAGTTTGCTCGCGGGTTTTATTACCTTAAAAAATATAAAAAAAGATATAAAAAATGAGAAAATGACAAGCGAGTTTGCTCGTGAGCAGTGAAGAATGACAAAGTTTGCTCGTGGAAGGTAATGAGTATTCATACGCAGGGTATAACCTACGGGAGGAAATATCGAAACCACCTACACATCTGAATTCTACTTGCTTTCGAGGGATTAAAACTGCGTCCGTTTAGCATATTTTTATTTATTTCTATATCTATTTTTGAACACAAAAAAACCGCCAAAGGGAATTCTCCCCCCTGACGGTTGGCGATTGCGATAAGCAAACTTTGTAATTGTAAACAAACTCGTGTGTAATGAAACATAAACATTACCTCTTTGAGAACTGTGGTGCTCTTCTTGCTTTTTTGAGACCGTATTTCTTTCTTTCCTTCATTCTTGGGTCTCTTGTGAGGAATCCTGCTTTTTTAAGTGCAGGTCTCAACTCTTCATCAAATTTTAAAAGTGCTCTTGAGATACCGTGTCTGATAGCACCTGCCTGACCGGTATAACCGCCTCCAGCCACTTTGCAAAGCACGTCGAACTTGCTTAATGTATCAGTCAGCACCAACGGCTGCTTAACAATTGTCTTTAAAGTTTCAAGTCCGAAATAATCGTCAAGTTCTCTTTCATTTATAATAACTTTTCCGTCTCCCGGAACAAGTCTAACTCTCGCAACGGATTTCTTTCTTCTTCCAGTACCGTAATATTGTATCTTAGCCATAAGTAATTACTCCTCCTTCCCCATTATATATTAATTTCTAATTTTTCCGGTTTTTGAGCTTCATGTTTGTGCTCAGTTCCTCTGTAAACCTTGAGCTTTTTAAACATTGCTCTTCCGAGACTGTTCTTAGGAAGCATTCCTTTTACAGCAACTTCTATTGCCTTTTCAGGTTTTTGAGCAAGGAAATGCTTGTATTTTATTTCCTTCAATCCACCCGGATGCAGTGAATGGTGTCTGTAAAGCTTTTGATCCATTTTCTTACCGGTAAGTACAACCTTGTCGGCATTCAGCACTATTACAAAATCACCTGTATCAACATGTGGAGTATACTCGGGTTTGTGCTTCCCTCTCAAAATTTTAGCCACTTCACTAGCCAGTCTTCCCAATGGTTTTCCTTCTGCGTCAACCACATACCATTTTCTTTGTACTTCACGGGCCTTCGCCATGTAAGTATTCATCGAATCTACTACCTCCTTAATCGAAAACATTTTGATTTATAGAAATAAACTCTTTAGTTCAAATTAAAAGTGAACCAAGTTTTTAGCACTCCAATATTGTAATACAGGTTCAACAAGTGTGTCAAGTATATTTTATTAAATTTTTAATTTATCTTTTATTTCCTCTTATTTTTGTGCACAAATTACTCCATACTCTTATATAATCCCTCGTCATTTCATTTTTTAAGCCTATGGCAGGTTTATCCATCCCGATTTTAATTGACAAAGAGTCCTGCAAAGAATTATAATGATAGTGAAGTAATCAATTATAGCTCTTAAGTCCGCTATTTATTATTTTGTTGCCCGTTAACTTTCTGTGTTTTATCAATACACCTAAGGAGTGAGCATATTGAAGGACATAATGATAGATGAGTTTCAGTTTACGGTTGGAGAGCTTCTTGTAAGAAATAAGAGTATTTTGGACTTGATTACAAAGTTTCAGGACTCAAACGGCAGGGTCAATCGTGGAATAGTCAAGGCTGTGACCCAGTGCGGATGCACAAGGATTAATGCCGAAAAGCAAAACTATCCTGCAGGTGCGGATTTTGATGAAGTCCAGAAACAAATGAAGACCCATATTGAGGGAGAGCTCTGTGAAAACTGCAGAGACCTTATTGAAAAGGATATCGGCAGGAATCTGTTTTATCTGGCTTCAATATGTAATACTCTTGATCTTAATCTTTATGACATTATATTAAAGGAACTTGAAAGAATTAAGATGCTTGGAAAATATAATTTGAGATAGATAACAAAACAGAGCCGTTACTTCAAAAACAGTAACCGGCTCTTTTCATTTGCCTTAAAAGCTTGTTTACAGCCTCCTGGAATCCAAAAAGATTTGCTCCTGAACTCTCCTTAGACCATCCCAGATAATCCTCGCCCTGACTTCTCCTATTCCGGCCACATCATCAAGTTCTTCAATGGAAGCATTTAAAATCCCCTGCAAGTTCGAAAACTTTTCTACCAAATTCCTTATTATGTTTACGGGAACCCTGGGAATCCTGCTTAAAAGCCTGTATCCCTTCGGACTTATAACCATCTCAAAGGCATCGGCATTTGCACTGTAGCCTAGAATACTGCATATGTTGACCAGATTCATAAGCTCATCATAAGAAAGTTGCCGAAGCTTTTCTAAAATCTCATCGGAGCGAATGTCCGTACGCACTGCGTAATCTTCAATTATGAAAAGCTCATCGGTGTCAACGTTTGTCAAAAGCTCATCCAACTGCAAGCTTATTAGCCTTCCCTCATATCCCAGCTCACTTATGTACCTTTCAATTTCCGTAGCAACCCTCATCAGCATTTCCGTACGCTGCAAGACAAAGGCCACATCATCCAATGTCACAATATCTTCAATTTCCAGTACGTTTAAGTTGTTTATAGACTCAATCAAAACAGTCTTGTATTTTTCAAGAGTTTGCAGTGCCTGATTGGCTTCTGCAAGGATAACGGGAGGCTCTCTTAATATATACTTCCTTGACCCCATATAAATGGTGATAATATTTCTTCTCTGGGATATGCTCACCACCACTTCTCCCGTCTGCTTTGCCACCCTGTCGGCTGTTTTGTGCCTTGTACCGGTCTCTCCTGTGGGTATTGATGTATCGGGAACAAGCAGTGCATTGGCATACAATATTTTTTTCAAATCCTTGCTGAGAATTATAGCTCCATCCATTTTGGCCAGCTCATAAATATGTGCCGGAGTATAATCCTTGTTGATAAAAAATCCGCCGTCAACCAGACGCAGGACCTTTTCGGAATCACCTATTACAATAAGAGCACCCGTACGGGCCAATAGAATATTGTCCAGCCCTTCTCTAAGTGAAGTTCCGGGAGCCATCATTCTCAATACATCAATTATTTCATCATCCTTTTTTCTATCCAGGCCAGTCATAGGTCCTCCAATGATTTTTTTATTTCAAGCAAGATTTATTGCTTAAATTAAAAGGTCTATAGCAGTATATTCAATGCTTCCTGAACATTCTCCACATACTTTACATTTATATTATTAATCTCTTTCATCTGCTTTATAACCTTCATATTTCCAGTTGGGACCACACAATTTTTAAAGCCTATTCTCACGGCCTCTCTAATTCTTTTGTCTATCTGGCTTACAGCCCTTACTTCGCCGGTCAGGCCGACTTCTCCTATTAAAACGGTGTCCATATTCACCGGTATGTTTCTGAAACTTGAAGCTATAGCAGCCACCACACCAAGGTCGCACGCAGGCTCATCAATTTTAAGTCCACCCACCACATTTACATATGCGTCATAATTGTGCAGCTGCATGCCCACCCTCTTTTCCAAAACAGCCATCAGCAGTGTAATACGGTTGTAATCCAGGCCTGTTGCCATTCTCCTGGGCATTCCGAAACTTGTGGGGCAAACCAGCGCCTGAATCTCTATCAGCATGGGTCTTGTACCTTCAAGGGTTGCCACCGCTACAGAGCCCGGAACACTTTCGGTTCTTTCCGAAAGAAGCATTGATGACGGATTATCCACCTCTACAAGCCCAACATCCCGCATCTCGAAAATGCCTATTTCGTTTGTAGAGCCAAAGCGGTTTTTTACAGCCCTTAGAACTCTATAGCTTAAATGTCTCTCGCCCTCAAAATACAATACAGTATCCACCATGTGCTCAAGAACCCTTGGTCCTGCAATAGCTCCCTCTTTGGTTACATGTCCCACAATTATTATTGCAATGTTGAGCGTTTTGGCAATTCTCATAAGTCCTGAGGTAATCTCCCTCACCTGGCTTACACTTCCCGGAGCTGCGGGCAATTCATCATTAAACATGGTTTGTATTGAATCAATTATAATAAGATCCGGCCGTTCGCTTTCGCTTAAGGCCTGTATAACTTTAAAATTGGTCTCGGACAACATCAAGAGATTAGGATTTCTTACATTCAATCTATCGGCTCTTATCTTTATTTGCTTAATAGATTCTTCGCCAGAAATATACAATATTTTAGTACTTATCTTTATCTTGTCACATATTTGCAGCAAAAGAGTGGATTTACCTATACCCGGGTCTCCTCCCACAAGAATAAGGGAGCCCTTTACAATTCCGCCTCCGAGCACCCGGTCCATTTCCTTCATACCGGTAAGATAACGTTCTTCGCTATCCGTTTCTATATCGTTTATATTAACCGGCTTTACATTGGCAACAACGGCTCCGCTCCGGCCCTTGCTCTTTGGTTCCTGAACTTCCTCCACAAAGGTATTCCACTGGTTGCAGGAAGGGCACTTACCCATCCATCCTATACTCTCGTAGCCGCATTCCTGACATACATAAAAAGATTTTTGCTTTGCCATCTCTCTCTCCGTTTATTAAAATGTCTTATTTCATTATTTATTATATCAAATTAAAAGATATAAAATAGAAATTTATAAAACTCCTGCCTCTTTAAGTCCCGAGAGCACCAATACATACATGGCATGGGACCATGTAAGAGGTATTACCCAGCAGGGCTCGCCATTATCCTTGCTCACCTGCTCCGGCAAAAGTCCAAGAGAAGTACAGGATTTTGCAGCCCATCCAAAGTAATCCTTTGCTTTTTCATACTCTTTTGTCTCAATATAATACAAAGCCACCCACAAAGTTGCCAGCACCCATGGGTTTCCTCCAACATAATTGTCGTTTTCATATCTTTTTATTCCGCCAACAGGGTGAGAAGTCAGAGCCCTTTCAATGGCCTCCACTGTTTTTCTTACCCTCTCATCATGTACATCAAAGACACCGAAAGGAATGGAAACCCCAAGAAGGCTTACATCAATGGTCCAATCTTCCAAGGTTACATCTCTATAATAACCCTTTTCATTGACTTTAATTACCGTCGTGTACGGAGAATGTTCACTTCCCCATGGATTTAGCTTGGTGCGCACACTTCGGATGAACCTGCCTGCTTCATCCCTCCAAAGGTTTTTCTCTATGGAGGCCTTCATATTCGAAGCCGCCTTTTCCCACTTTTCAATTAGATCTTCGGAAGCACCGAGAATCCTTGCTGTCTCGGCACCGGCTTTGATGCCGGCATATACCGCAGCACTGGAATAAGTGTGCTCTCCTACTCTTTCCTCCCACAAATCATAGCTGGGAGCAGGCAACCCCGTGTCGCTGTCTATAAAACGGGTTAAAAACTCTACACCCTTCTTTATGCTTTCCCACATACTTTTAAGAAAATCTATATTTCCGGTGACCCGGTAATGCTTTAGCATACCCCATATAAGGGTACCGGTCTCATCCACCTGCAGTCCCCATGAGGGTGCAAGGTTTCCATCCATATGATATCTCTGCTGCCATGAGCCGTCATCATCCTGAGTCATAACAGCCCACTGATAGAATTTATCCACTGCTTTCGTCAGCCCTGCGGCATCCAATGCACCGGTAATAAAGGCCGCATCCCTTCCCCAGCAGTATGCGTAACGCCCGCATCTGGTAAACCCTTCATCTATTTCAGCAGAAGCCAGCAATCCTCCTGTCTTCTCATCGGCCATAAGCTTGAACACAAGAATGGACCTTTTGTACAGGTCATCAATTTTCTTGTCCCCCGTTGCAATCGGTCTTGCATTCTTCAAAAAGTCAAGCCAGTAGTTTCTGGTCTTCTCATACTCCTCATCGACATTTAAGTTTCTGCACAATCTTACCAACTGCTTGACTCCTTTTAATGTATGGGAGACACAAATGAAGAGATTAAAGGTTTTCTTCTCTCCTGGTGCAATTTTTCCAATATTAAAGGACATCGCCCCATCCTTCATCATTCCTATGGAGTCATATCCGTAAAGCTCTGTGTATCTGGCATTGTCAAAAGCATTATTGCCCAATTGGAACTGCATAACCTCAGTGTCGGATGATATGGAAATATAGTAATTGTGTCTGTAATGAATCAGAGCATCCACATTAAAATCAAATAAAGTGCTTCTTAATTCAGGAGTTGTAGACACTGTTGAAGAATATTGAACAAAACCCAGATCCACTTCATTCGGTCCAATGTTTTCTATAACATACCTTCTTATCATCACATCTTTGTCTTTTAAGACAAAATCCGTCTGTTCCACTCGAAGTCCTCTGCCATTATCCTCACATATTGTTTTTAAAATATTGGTGTCTTCCACATAATACTGAGTGTGGTGCCAGTTGTCTTCATAAAACCACGAAGTACTGTTTTTTTGGCCTGTATAAAATATCCCCGTGGCCATTTTCTCAAAATGCTGCGGATAATCAATATGAGGCCAAAACAACCTTGTCAGCTCACCATTTCGTGTCAGACACACAAGCATAGCAGAATTTCCAATAATTGCATCATTAATGTATGTGTTTGCCATGACTAACCCCCATAAATTTAAGTCACTTTACTTAATTTTGGATATTAATAAATATCAAAAGCCCTGTTTCATTTTCTGAAATGGCTAATAAATTGCGCACAAGAATCGTGCCAAAACATTTGGAACAGAACATTACGATAATGCTGTTATAGCAGCACACAAAATATATATCGTATTACATATATCTAATTATAACATATTTTATTAGTTATTTATCATAAATATTTTTCCTTATTAAGTACAAAATAAATAAAGAAATTTTCGCCCGGGAAATACTCTCTTATAATAAATTTATTTGGAGGAATCAGATGTTATCACATATAAACAGCTTTATATACGGTACAACGCAAATCATGCAGGTGATAATATTTATAGCAGGATGCTATTTTTTTGGGATTTCAGTGTTCGGCTGGCGAAAGCGCAGAGAAACCAGCCCAAAAGAGTACGTGCCTCAAAAAAAGTTTGCTTTGATTGTCGCCGCCCATAATGAAGAAGCAGTAATTGCCCATATAGTCGACAGCCTTTTTAGGCAAAACTATCCCAGCAATCTTTTTGACGTATATGTAATTGCCGACAATTGTACCGACAGAACTGCCGAAATAGCGGAAGAACACGGGGCCATTGTATATAGAAGAAACAACAACACTGCCCGGGGAAAAGGATATGCTCTAGAATGGATGTTTGAAAAAATATATACTATGGAAGAAAAATATGATGCAATAAGTGTCTTTGATGCCGACAATCTTGTTTCATCCAACTACCTCTTGGAAATGAACAGGCAGCTTTGCAGAGGCCACAAGGTTGTGCAGGGGTATATTGACAGCAAAAATCCTTTTGATTCATGGATTACCCTGTCATACTCCATAGCTTTCTGGCTTTCAAACAGGATATTCCAGCTTCCCAGATATTACTTGGGCCTAAGCTGCGGTCTTTGCGGCACAGGCTTTTGTATTGATGTGGATGTGTTAAAAGAAATAGGCTGGGGAGCCACATGCCTTACAGAAGACCTGGAGTTTACAATGAAACTTGCTTTAAACAATTACAAGGTTGCATGGGCCCACAATGCAGTGGTTTATGACGAAAAACCCATTACATTAAAGCAGTCATGGAACCAGCGTAAAAGGTGGATGCAGGGTCACGCAGACTGTGCAAGCCGGTATTTGGGGCCCTTATTTAAAAAGGCCTTTAGTGAAGGAGATTTGATAGCTTTTGACTGTGCGGTTTATTTATTTCAGCCCATAAGGCTGGTTTTTATTGGGCTGATAACAATAATGATGTGGATTCAAACTGTTTTTCCCGAATCCCCTTTTTACAATCTCAGGTACGTTTTTCCGACGAAAATCTGGTATGTATTTGTAACGTTGCAGTTTCTCTACGGCCCTTTGGTTGTGCTTTCGGAAAAAAAATTCAACCTCAAAGTGCTTTGCGGTTTTTTGATTTATCCTTTTTACTGCATTACCTGGATACCAATTACCATACAAGGATTTATGAGCAAAAACAATAAAGATTGGAGCCACACGCAGCATTCAAGGAAAATAAGCATATCTGATCTGGAAAAGGCATAAAAAAGAGCCAAAAGGAAATTTTTCCTCTGACTCTTTTTTCTCCTTAGCCTTTATCCACGGCAATTTCATCCTTTTTTTGAATAAATACCAGTTCTTCTCCTTTTACATCAACAAATACTTTGTCTCCCGATTTTACCCTGCCTTCCAACATTTCTTCGGCCAGTTTATCCTCTACCATGCTCTGTACTGCCCTTCTCAGCGGTCTTGCTCCATACACTTGGTCGAATCCTTTCTTTGCAAGAAGAGCTTTTGCATCTTCAGATACTTCAACGGTAATTGAATTCTGCTTGAGTCTTTCGGCAAGGCTGTCTACCATAAGTCCCACTATCTTCTTTAAGTGTTCCTCTTCAAGAGGATGGAACACGATTATCTCATCTATTCTGTTTAAGAATTCCGGTCTGAAGCTCTTTTTAAGCTCACCCATAACGTTGTTTTTCATGTCTTCATAGTTTTTGGCTTTGTCCTGAATTGCCGGAGCAAATCCCAGCTGCTTTGGTTCCGTTATGAGCCGGGCACCTATGTTGGATGTCATGATAATTACCGTATTTCTAAAGTCCACAACCCTGCCTTGGGAATCGGTCAGCCTTCCGTCCTCAAGGATTTGAAGAAGAATATTGAATATATCCGGATGCGCCTTTTCAATTTCATCAAACAACACTACCGAATAAGGCTTTCTTCTTACTTTCTCGGTAAGCTGTCCTCCCTCTTCATAACCGACATATCCCGGAGGTGAACCCACAAGTCTTGAAACGCTGTGTTTTTCCATGTACTCCGACATATCTATTCTGATCATTGCGTTTTCTTCACCAAAAAGTGCCTCTGCCAGAGCTTTGCAAAGCTCCGTCTTTCCAACTCCCGTAGGACCTAAGAAGATGAACGAACCCACAGGCCGTTTCGGATCTTTAAGGCCGACTCTTCCTCTTCTAATGGCTTTGGCTATTGCTTTTACAGCTTCATCCTGTCCTATTACTCTTTTATGAAGGATGTCTTCCATCTTCATAAGTCTTTCGGATTCTTCCTCCGCAAGTCTTTTTACCGGAATACCCGTCCAGTCGGACACAATTCCTGCAATATCTTCTTCGCTCACTGTATTTGTAGTGGTCTGATTCTTCTGACGCCAGCTGTCCTTCGCCTTCTCCAGCTCATTTTTGAGCCTTTGCTCTTCATCTCTTATCCGGGCAGCCTTTTCAAATTCCTGGCATACTATTGCGTCTTCCTTCTCTTTCCTGAGTCTTTCCACTTTTTCCTCAAGATGTTTTAAGTCAGGGGGCGCAGTAAAGGATTTCAGCCTTACCCTTGATGCAGCCTCATCGATAAGGTCAATGGCTTTATCGGGCAGGAACCGGTCTGTAATGTACCTGTCGGACATATTAACCGCTGCCACCAAAGCCTCGTCAGTGATTTTTACACTGTGATGCGCTTCATATTTGTCTCTTAAACCTCTTAATATTTCTATTGCTTCTTCTTTTGTTGGCTCTCCGACGGTAATCGGCTGGAATCTTCTTTCCAAAGCGGCATCCTTTTCTATGTGTTTTCTGTACTCATCAATGGTAGTGGCACCGATAACCTGAATCTCACCTCTCGCCAAAGAAGGCTTTAATATATTGGATGCATCGATTGCACCTTCTGCCGCACCGGCTCCTATGATTGTATGCATTTCATCAATGAACAGTATTACATTGCCCGCTCTTCTGATTTCGTCAAGCGCCTTTTTAAGCCTTTCTTCAAATTCACCTCTATATTTTGCACCGGCAACCATGGAGGACAGGTCCAAAGTAACTACTCTTTTGTCCTTCAATATCTCCGGAATATTTCCTTCAACAATTTTTTGGGCAAGCCCTTCTGCAATTGCAGTCTTACCGACTCCCGGCTCACCGATTAAGCAAGGATTGTTCTTTGTTCTCCTGCTTAAAATCTGTATGACCCTTTCAATCTCCTTGTCACGGCCTATTACCGGGTCAAACTTTGCTTCTCTTGCCATCTCCGTCAAATCTCTGCCAAACTGGTTTAAGGTTGGTGTATTTGAATAGGATGAGCTGTTTTTCGGTGCACCGGAAGAATTGGGAGCTTCCTCGCTGAGCATGTTTAATATTTCCTGTACAAGCTTCTGATGCTCAACCCCCAAGTCCTTCAAAATTCTTACAGCAACGCTTTCCCCTTCTTTCATTATTCCTAAAAGAAGGTGCTCCGTTCCGATATAGTTGTGACCCATTCTGCGGGCTTCTCTATAGCTAAGCTCAAGAACTCTTTTGGTTCTTGGAGTAAAATCCAAAGGCTGACCCATTACCTCACCGCGTCCGATGAGTTCTTCAATTTCCTTTATAACCTTGTCTTCAGTAACGCCTTGACTTTGCAAAACCCGTGCAGCAACTCCGCTTCCTTCCTTTACCAACCCTAAAAGAAGGTGCTCGGTCCCAACATAATTATGTCCTAATTCTATTGCCATGTTCTGAGAAATGTTTATTGCTTTTTGTGCTTTTTCGGTAAAACGTCCGTACATGGTACATCCTCCTTTACATCTATATTTGTTTATCGTGTTTTTTCTTCTACTTCAATCTGTTTCTAATGGTTTCTGCTCTTTTTATATCCCTTTCCTCCGGATTCATCGGTCTTCCCACACTCTCTTGCAAGTTTGCCGGCTGTACCAGAAGAAGTATTTCGTTAAGCTTCCTAATATCTATATCAGTAATTATTCCCATATCAACTCCCAATCTAACATCGGATAATAACTTCAATCCCTCTTCCGAGGAAATTATTCTTGCGTTGGATAAAAGACCCAAAGAACGGAAAATCCTATCTTCAAATCTGTAAGTATTTTGCTTGTAGAGCTGTTTTCTTAATGTTCTTTCCTGGTCAATTATCTGTTTTACGATATTGTTGATATTTGAAATTATTTCTTCCTCTGTAAGTCCAAGAGTAACCTGATTGGATATCTGGTACATATTCCCCGAGGCCTCGGAGTTTTCACCGTAAAGACCTCTTACTGCAATACCAAGCTTTGAACATACCTCAAGAATACCCTTTATATACCCCGTCATGGTAAGTGCCGGAAGATGCAGCATTACCGAAGTCCTAATACCTGTACCCAGATTGGTTGGGCAGCAGGTAAGATATCCGAATTTTTCGTCAAAAGCGTAATCGATACTTTCCTCCAAAAGATTGTCTATTTTGTTGCAAAGGTTCCATGTATCTTCAAGCTGCAAACCTGCAGACAGGCATTGTATTCTGAGATGGTCTTCTTCGTTAATCATTATGCTTATATTTTCATCCGCACTGATTATTACTCCGCTTTCAATACGGCTTTCTGCCAAATCGGGGCTTATAAGGTGTTTTTCCACGAGGACCTGCCTTTGAATCGGTGTCAGCCCATGAATATCGATAAACTTAAAATTATCCCCGATGGCACTGCTTCTTCCGAAAATCGCTTCCTTGACCTTCTTTATTATCAATTTCCCGTCTTCCTTTTTCATTTTGGACGGGAAAGGAATTCCTTTAAAGTTTCTTGCTATGCGCACCCTTGTGCTCATTACCACATCAGATTCGGGCCCTATTTGCATATACCACTCATTCATCACACACACCTCCTGCTCCTGCAAAACCCGCTTATTTTTCTGTAAGGCTTACATATTGTTTGACTCAAGGCTTTTAATTTGATCCCTTAGTACCGCTGCCTTTTCATATTCCTCATTCTTTATGGCGATATTAAGCTGCTCCTTCAATTTCTCAATTTCTCTGGATATCCTGATACTTCCGAAAGCTCTGGAGGGAAACTTTCCGTTGTACTGTATATTTCCATGGAGTCTTCTAAGCAGAGGAACCAACTTGTCGCCATACACCTTGTAACAGTTGGAGCATCCCAGCTTTCCTATTTTTTTAAACTCCTCATAGCTCATTCCACAGGTTTCACACACTACATCCTGGTTTTGCTGAGGAGCCGACGCCATATATGGAAATCCCATAATGCCTGAGAAAAAGTCACTTATGCTAAAAGGAGACATCACATTGAATTTGCCTTCCTCCCGGGCACATTGCTCACAAAGGTAAACAACACTCTTGTTGTTGTTCACTATTTGGGTCATCTGAACATTGGCAACTCTTTTCTGACATTTCTGACACAACATTATGCTCACTCCTTTCAAAAAGGACCAATACTACAGGTTACTTATATTAAACCAAAAGGCACACCAGCATGTTTTTTAAGATGCTTGCCCTAATATAGCCCCTGCTTTCCACAGGAACAGCCGAAAGAGCCTTGTCGCTGGTAGCGGCTTTCAGCATCATGGCTTCTCTTTCCGATACAACATTATGGTCAACAAAATTGTTTATAAATACATGGGCGGACTGTTGGGAAATGCTATCTCCCATAGCGTTTATGATGTGCATAAGGTAATTCTTTCCCTCATGTCCTATACTTACCCGCCTTATTTTTATATATCCTCCTCCACCCCTGCGGCTTTCTACATAATAGCCTCTTTCCGTTGTGAATCTGGTGTCTATTACATAGTTTATCTGGGATGGTACACAGTTGAATTGATTGGCAAGTTCATTTCTTTGTATTTCAATGGTTCCGTTGGTATCTTCAATTAACTGTTTGATAAATGCTTCTATAAGATCGCTGAGCTTCGCCATACTCATCACCCTATTCCGTGCTGATTTTGACTTTCTTTGACCTTTGATTATATTATAAAATACTTTGAATTGATATTCAAGGTCTTTTTGTTTAATATCTTATTGTAATAAGCAATTATTTTAATTTATTCAAAAAATTAATACAAATTCCTGCTACTAATTTTCAGTATCTCATTCTTTTAACCGTGTTATCCTTATCTTGCTTTAGCAATGTGAAAATATGATTCCTACTTAAAATAATATCGGTATCGGTGCTTCTTTTGCACTCATGCCAAAAGACCCATTATAATTGCCAGCAATAGTAATATTATTGGCTGATGAATCAAATATATCAAAAGGGAATGTCTTCCAAGCCAACTTACAGGATTATCCCTGACGGAAAACTTTAGAATGCTTTTCTTTTCTTTATAAATAAATCTGCTAAGTACCATGCCAAGCAAAAAAGGCCACGCCCAAGGAAAAATAGGATAATAATCCGCCGAAATGAATTTGTCATTGTAAAGGCCAAACATGAAAAAATAGTTGTGGGAGATTTTAATATACGGAATGATAAACTGAGTCATTCCCACAATCAGACTTAATATTATAAGCCCGAAAGTCGGAATTTTTTTTAATAACGGCGAAGCCATCATACAAATACCGATAAGATGAAGCACACCGAAGCAAATAAAAAAGTCCCTGCCGACTATAAAAGTAACAAGACTTATTAGTAAAGCCGCAGAAAAAACCACAAGCCCCCGTCTAAAGCTGTTTTTGCTAAACGAGGTACTAATACCGGAGACCATAATAAACAATGTGGCAACAATAATTCTAATTATATCTATAAATCCCGTGCCGTAACCTATGGGAAAATTATAAACAAACTCAAGGTCAAACAGAATATGCAGTATCACCATCATTATTACAAGGGTTCCCCTCAAAATATCAATTTCCCAGATTCGCTTTGCCACATCACTTTTTTTCTTTATCATTTTTTAAAGCCTCCAACAATGCCTTCATTATTATAATAACAGTATAGACAGTTTTTCATAAAGTCTTAATTATTAAGAAAAAATTTAGAAATAAAAAGGGATACGGTTATTATTACCATACCCCTTTTTATTATATGTAAATCAAAATATATTTGAAACAACTATTGTGCATCTTCCGCTGCCATATTCTTTTTAGCTTCCTCAATTACCTTTTGGCTTACATGCGGTGGAGCTTCTTCATATCTTTCAAACCGCATCTTAAACGAACCTCTGCCCTGAGTCATTGATGTCAGGTCTGTGGCATATTTAAACATCTCTGCCTCGGGCACTTCCGCAACAACCTGCTGTATGCCGTTGTCCTGAGGATTCATTCCTAAAATTCTTCCTCTTCTCTTGTTTAGATCACCGATTATTTCTCCCATATAGCTTTCAGGAACATAAACCTCCACGTGGGCAATGGGCTCTAAGAGTACCGGAGATGCCTGCTCCAAGCCTTTCTTGTAAGCAAGATTTGCTGCAATTTTAAAGGCCATTTCCGATGAGTCTACGGAGTGATATGAGCCGTCCACCAGCGTCGCTTTGAGGAATACTACAGGATAGCCTGCCAAAACACCTTTTCGAATACTTTCCTGCAATCCTTTTTCGACTGCCGGGAAATACTGTTTCGGTACCGCGCCTCCAAATATTTTTTCCTCGAAGGTCAATTCCTCTTTTTCTCCCGGTTCAAACTCTATCCAAACATGACCGTACTGGCCATGACCACCGGACTGCTTCTTGTGTTTTCCTTCCACTTTGACCTTTTTCCTGATTGTCTCTCGGTACGGCACTTTAGGGGGAGTCAGTTCAACCGATACGCCAAATTTTGATTTCAGCTTGTTTACTATTACGTCCAAGTGAATTTCGCCCATACCGGAAATGAGGGTCTGATGGGTTTCAGTATTTGTCGA
Organism: Acetivibrio sp.; assembly: GCF_035371925.1. NCBI lineage: Bacteria > Bacillati > Bacillota > Clostridia > Acetivibrionales > Acetivibrionaceae > Acetivibrio > Acetivibrio sp. The sequence continues at coordinate 45,064 of NZ_DAORXT010000005.1, forward strand.
AACTTTGAATGTAGGGTCTTCGTCCTGGAGCTTGTTTAGACCTGAACTTATTTTTTCTTCATCACCTTTGGAAGTCGGCTGGACTGCCATGGACATGACGGGTTCTGGAAACGGTATCTTGTCTAACACTACGGGGTTTTCCTGAGTACACAGAGTATCGTTTGTGTTTACCGATTGAAGCTTGGCGACTGCACCTATGTCTCCAGTCACCAGCTTATCTACCGGAATATTCTTTTTTCCTCTTAACATAAAGAGCTGGGATATTTTTTCCGTTTTGCCTGTTGTGGTGTTGTAAACCACAGACTCCGATTTTAATGTTCCCGAGAAGACTCTTATCATTGAAATCTTTCCGACGAAAGGGTCGGCTATTGTTTTAAAGACCAATGCCGAAAGAGGTGCATCCTCACTGGTTTTAAGCTCCAAGACTTCGTCTTTTCCCAATTTTTTTGCCTTTACCACCCCGGCGTCAACCGGTGAAGGCATAAATTCAATGATGGAATCCATTAATGGTTTAACTCCAAGGTTTGAAGTTGCAGAACCGCAGAAAACCGGTACTAAAGTTCCGTCTTTTATTCCCTGCCGAAGTCCTTTGCTTATTTCTTCCGTCTTAAATTCCTGACCGTCAAAGAATTTCTCCATAAGTTCTTCGCTGGTTTCCGCCACTGCTTCAATCAAAGCATTTCTAATCTCTTCTATTTTATCGTTTAATTCCGAAGGAATATCCGCATCAATCAATTTATCTTTATCAAACTTTTTTGCTTTCATATTTATGACATCTACATATCCGGTAAATTTTGCATTTTCGACTATGGGGACCTGAAAGGCAATTATATTTTTTCCGAAGGTTGCAACCAATTGATCTAAAGTCTTAAAGAAGTTTGCATTTTCATCATCCATTTTATTTACGAAAAAAACTGTCGGGATACTTCTTTCCTGGGCTTGTGCCCATGCTTTCTCCGTTCCTACCGAAACTCCGCTCTTTGCCGAAACAAGAATCACTGCACTGTCCGCAACTCTTATTCCCTGCTTTACTTCTCCAACAAAATCAAAATATCCTGGAGTATCGATTACATTAATCTTGTGATCTTTCCATTGACATGGACAAATAGATGTGCTGATGGAACTCTTTCTCTTGATTTCTTCCGGGTCGTAATCTGAAGTGGTGGTACCGTCTTCGACTCTTCCAAATCTCTCTAATACCCCGGTGTTGAACATCATTGCTTCAGCGAGAGTTGTTTTTCCCGCACCTCCATGAGACATCAGGCATACGTTGCGAATCCTCTCCGCAGCCAGGTCTTTCATAATAATTCCCCCTTGTATATTTATTGAACTTATAAAAGTTCATTTGCATTACCGCAAACATAAAACAAGTTGTCGCAATTATTATGCCAGCCACGCTGTGTACTATTGGATGCAAACCTAAATATTTGATCTGTAACAATAATATTTTATTCTTTATTTATATTCTATTTTTTTTATAAATTCCCTTTCATCACGACAATATTTTTGCATCAATATTTTTTTTGAAAAGCATTGAATGTACAACCTTTTTCCGGCATGGCAAAACATAATGTAATTTATGGTAGACTGCGTCTGTTCTATTGTAATTTTATGCCTTCAATAAAACGTAACTTGTAAATATGTTTGTCAGCATTTAAATTCTATGCCTGAAGTATCATATTTTATGAAACGTATTTGACTTTGAATGCCAGTCAACCCAGCAAATTACGTTCATTATCATTGCTTTTTAACGTTATTTGTTGTTGACATTTGCACATTATCATTGTACATTAATATAAAAGAATAAAAGCTGTGAGGGCATCAAGTCCCTTCGCTTTTGCCTCTTTCATTTTAATTAAAGAGGCGAAATCAAAAAGCAGGCAGTAAATTGCTTTTTGGTAGAATGGTAGAATGGATGGCAATTGTGGTATTAAAAAAGGTATTTAGTTTAGAACGGTTGGAAAGGAAGGAATGGTAAGATGGTTATTGTAATGAAACCCAACTCAAAAGAAAGCGATATTGCCGAGATATCCAAGGTATTGAGTTCTTTAGGGCTTGGTGTGCACATTTCAAAGGGCTCCGAAAGAACTATCATCGGCGTTATAGGTGACAAGAGAAAGCTTGCCGATGTACCTTTGGAGCTTATGAACGGCGTCGAAAAGCTGGTTCCCATTGTTGAATCATACAAGCTTGCAGGTAAAACCTTTAGACCGGAACCCAGTGTAATCGATGTCGGGGGTGTAAAAATCGGGGGCAAAGAGCTTGTTGTCATGGCAGGACCCTGCGCCGTTGAAAGCAGGGATCAGATTATGGCCGCAGCCCAGGCTGTTAAAAAAGCCGGTGCGCAGTTTTTAAGGGGCGGAGCTTTCAAGCCGAGAACTTCCCCATATTCATTCCAGGGACTTGAAGAAGAAGGACTGAAGCTTCTAAAAGAGGCAAAAGAAGCCACAGGACTTCTTATTATAACAGAAGTTACCTGCGAAAAAGCTGTTGAAATAGCTGACAGTTATGTTGATATGTTCCAGGTAGGAGCAAGAAATGTCCAAAACTTCCAACTTCTTCGTGAAATCGGACGCTCCAAAAAGCCTGTTTTATTTAAAAGAGGTCCTTCAACCACTATAGACGAATGGTTGAATGCAGCCGAATATATAATGAGTGAAGGAAACTACAACGTTGTTCTTTGCGAAAGAGGTATAAGAACCTTTGAAACAGCTACCCGAAACACTTTGGATATAAGTGCGGTACCTGTTGTAAAAAGCCTAAGTCACCTTCCGATAATTGTCGACCCAAGCCATGCGGCAGGAAAGACCCAGTATATTCTTCCTCTTTCAAAGGCAGCAATAGCTGCGGGCGCAGACGGACTTATAGTAGAGGTTCATCCGAATCCAAAATGTGCATTATCCGATGCTGCCCAACAACTTCCGCCTGATGATTTTTATGATTTGTGTAAAGATATAAGTAAAATTGCCGAAATATTAGGAAGAGAGTTTCACTATGCAGGCTGAAAAGATATCCATTATCGGGCTTGGGCTTATCGGAGGGTCACTGGCAAGAGCATTAAAAGAGCGGCTTAATATTAAGTCGATAGCTGCAGTTGACATCAATGAGAGGAGTCTGAGCCAAGCAATAAAAGAAGGTTATATAAGTGAAGGCTTTACCGAACTTTGCGAATCGGTATATAATTCCGACATTATTTTTATTTGTACACCGATTAAGAGCACTATTGATTATATAACCCAACTTCACGGCAAGGTGAAGGACGGGTGTATCCTCACAGATACGGCAAGCACAAAGGGGGAAATAATAGATTTTATAAACTCATTGGATAATCCCCCCTGCTTCATTGGGGGGCATCCAATGGCAGGTACTGAAAAGGCAGGCTTTGCATCGAGTTTTTCTCATTTGTTTGAGAATGCATATTATATAATGTCGCCTTCAAAAAACTGCCCCGAAGAATCCCTTGAGTCTTTAGCAAAAATAATCAAAGGAATTGGCGCAATACCGATAAAGCTTGATTCCAAGGAACATGATATTATTACCGCAACCATAAGCCATGTACCGCACGTAATTGCTTCAGCTCTTGTAAACCTTGTAAAATCCTCCGATTCCCCCGACGGCAAAATGCAGATTTTGGCTGCAGGAGGATTTAAAGATATAACAAGAATTGCATCATCGAATCCTAAAATGTGGGAAAACATTATTCTGAGCAACAAGCAAATTGTTAAATCCACTTTAAATAAATTTACCGAGACATTAAACACTTTTATTGAATATATTGATAATGAAAATTCCAACGGCATATACAACTTTTTCGATTCTGCAAAAAGGTTTCGGGATTCCATTCCAAACAGCAGGAAAGGTCTCATCGAACCGCAGAACGAGCTTATTGTAGATGTTGTTGACAAACCCGGTATTATTGGAGAAATAACAACTATTCTCGGAAACAACGGTATCAATATAAAAAATATCAATGTTTCCAACAGCCGGGAATTTGAGCAAGGTTGCCTTAGAATCACATTGCCCGATTCCGGCAGTGTGGCAGACGCTTTTGAGCTGCTCGTAGAAAAAGGTTATAAAGTGTTTAAAATTTGATAGAACAAACTTAAATTAGTTTTTATCAGCAAATTCGTACCACAACAAAAGCTTCACTTATACTTATGGAATGGGGGAATAAGCGTGTTAATTGAGCAAAGGGATTCACTAAGAGGCGAAATAAACATACCCGGGGATAAATCCATCTCCCACAGGGCAATTCTTTTCGGCTCTTTGGCAAAAGGAACCACCGAAATTGACGGACTTATGATGGGTGAAGACTGCCTCAGTACCATTGACTGCTTCAGAAAGATGCAGGTAAGCATTGAAATACTCCCGAACAAGATAAAGATTCAGGGTAATGGTCTGTATGGCTTAAGACCGCCCTCTGCTCCTTTAAATGCCGGGAGATCGGGTACTGCGTTAAGACTTCTTTTGGGTGTGCTCTCAGGTCAGCCTTTCTCTTCTGTAGTTACCAGAAACGAATCAGCTCTCAGGAAATCCGTGGGTAAAGTTGTAGCTCCGCTGCGACAAATGGGAGCAAACATTAACGGAAGGGAGAACGGAAACCTTTGCCCGCTTTCAATCCAGCCGGCAAAACTTATCGGTAAAACCCATAATGTTTCCATTTTAGACACATATATAAAGTCTCCGCTTCTTATTGCAGGTCTTTATGCCGACGGAGAAACCACAGTAATTGAAGAAGTTAAATCAAGGGACCATTCCGAGCTGATGCTCAACTATTTCGGAGCTGACATTAAAGTCAACGGTCTGGAAGTAACATCCCGCAAGGTCGAAAACTTATACGCCCAGCATATCGAAGTACCCGGGGATATTTCGATTGCTGCATATTTCCTGACTGCCGGCCTTATAGTGCCAAATTCCGATATAGTGGTCAAAAATGTTGGTATCAATCCTACAAGAGCAGGAATTCTTGATGTATATAAATCAATGGGAGCCAAAATCGAAATTCTCAACGAACGTGTAGTAAACAACGAAAAAGTTGCCGATATCAGGGTTGTATCCTCACCTCTTACCGGAACAACCATTGACCGCAGCATGATACCGAGACTCATAGATGAAATTCCGATTATTACTGTTGCTGCTTCCATTGCCAAAGGAACTACAACAATCACCGGTCTTAAAGGCTTCAAGACAAAAGAATCGGGTAAACTTTCCCGTATGATAGCCGAGCTTTCCAAGCTTGGAGCTTCCTTGCAAGAGACAGAGGACGGAGTAATCATCGAAGGTAAAGAATATCTCAAGGGTACTGTTGTAGAAGGCCACAACGATGCTGCAATCACCATGTCCCTTTGTGTCGCAGGTCTTATTGCCGAAAATGAGACAAATATCAGAAAAACTCAGATACTTGATATTGCATACCCCGAATTTATAACTGTTTTGAATAAACTGTGATTTTGAAAATTAAAAGCAACCATTTGTAAAATTTGCCTATAACAAAACCGGGTTAAGCAAATGCCGCCCGGTTTTCTATTTTTATTTCTTACGCATTTCATTCAATCTGTATCCTAAAACCATAAGACTATCGCTTAAGTGAACATTCTCGATTATCACATCATAAGGAAGCTTCAAATCCATGGGAGAGAAATTCCACAGACCCTTAACCCCAAGGCGTGCCACTTTATCGGCCACAGCAGGGGTATGCTCGTAAGGAACACACAGAATTGCAATATCAACTTGATTTTCCGCTACAAACCGTTCCAGACTGTCAAGATGCATAATCTCTATATCCCTTATTTTCTCCCCTATCAAACTTGGATCTATATCAAAAATACCGATAAGCTTAAAACCTCTTTTTTCGAAATTGGTGTAATTGGCAAGAGCCTGACCCATATTTCCAGCTCCAATGATAATAACTTTAAACGCTTCATTCACGCCAAGAATATTGCCTATTTCATTGTAAAGGTACTCGACATTGTATCCGTACCCCTGTTGTCCGAATCCGCCGAAACAATTTAAGTCCTGACGTATCTGAGATGCAGTTATTCCCATCCTAGAGCTTAGTTCCTTCGACGATATTCTTGTTATCCCAAGTTTCAAAAGATCCGAAAGATACCTGTAGTACCTGGGCAAACGTTTTATTACTGCCATAGAAATTTTTTTCTCTAAACTCATCGCTTTCACCTCAAAGATTTATCTTGGAACAACTTTACATCACTACCTGGGTAATTGTGATTATAACACCTTTGTTATTTTATTGTCAATATTGCTAAGAGGCAGTATTTTTGCTAAAATGGATTGGGTTGGCGTTTGGAAGATTGAAATTTATATGCTTTTACATTTTTATTTTAGCATATTTTTTTATTTTATTATAGTTAATTAATTTATATTAGATTTTTTAAGGTGATTGAGTATGATAGTTTTAGGCTGCAATAATATAAGTCTGTCCTTTGGCGTAAAAGAAATCTTAAAAGATATTTCTTTCAGCATCAACGATAGTGACAAGGTTGGCGTTGTCGGAGTAAACGGAGCGGGCAAATCCACACTTTTTAAAATAATAACCGGAGAATACATTCCCGACAGCGGAGAGATTTATACGGCCAAAAACTCAAAACTCGGTTACCTTGCACAAAATTCCGGTCTGGATTCGTCCAATACCATACTTGATGAGGCCTTAGCGGTGTTCTCCCACTTTACTGAAATGGAATCCCGCATGAAGACATTGGAAAAATCCATGAGTACAGAAAAGGACGAAGGTCAGTTGAACTCAATTATGAAGGAGTATTCTCGCTTGACCGACGAATATTCCCGTTTGGGAGGATTCGAATACAAGAGCCGCGCAAAGGGTGTTTTGAAGGGTCTGGGATTTTCGGAGGACCAATTTTCATTAAATGCCAGGAACTTAAGTGGAGGCCAGAAAACAAGGCTTGCCTTGGCAAGGCTTCTTCTTACGGAGCCTGATATTCTTCTTTTGGATGAGCCTACAAACCACCTTGACATAAATGCCATAGAATGGCTGGAAGAGTTTTTGTCAAGCTACAAAAAGTGTGTGTTGGTTATATCCCACGATAGATATTTTCTCGACAAAATTACCAATAAAACACTGGAAATTGAGAACTGTGAATGTAAGCTGTACAGCGGCAATTATTCCTCATATTTGAACCAAAAAGCTGTGGACCGGGAGATTCAGCAAAGGCACTATGAACAGCAGCAGAAGGAAATTGCCCGGATGGAAGCATTCATAGAGCAGCAGCGAAGATGGAACAGAGAAAGAAATATCATTGCTGCAGAAAGCAGACTTAAAGCTATTGAACGAATGGAGAAAATCGAGGCACCCAAAAATCTGCCTGAGAAGGTAAGGATGAGCTTCAAAAGTGGAATATCCAGCGGAAATGACGTCCTTTTTGTAGAAGGTCTTGGGAAGGAATATCCCGGAAAGCCTCTGTTTAAAGACGTAAGGTTTAACATCAGAAAAAAGGAAAGGGTATTTATCCTAGGTCCCAACGGATGCGGAAAGTCCACCCTCTTGAAAATACTTACGGGCAAAATTCATGGTTATCAAGGAAGCTTTCGATACGGACATAATGTGACGTTGGGTTATTATGACCAGGAGCAGGAAGAGTTAGACCCGAATAACACATTGATTGATGAGGTTTGGAGTGCGGACGAAAAACTTACACAGACAGAAATCAGAAATGTTTTGGCAATGTTTTTATTTAAAGGAGAAGATGTCTTAAAGCCCGTTTCGACTTTAAGCGGCGGTGAAAAAAGCCGTATTTCTCTTATTAAATTGATGCTTTCCGAGGCCAACTTCCTTATACTTGACGAGCCCACGAACCACCTTGATATAAACTCGAGGGAAGTTCTTGAAAATTCCCTTGCGGATTATGACGGTACCTTGCTCATTGTATCCCATGACAGGTACTTTATAGACAAGCTCGCAACCCGCATTATTGAGCTTAGTACGACTTCATGCTTTGACTATAACGGTAATTACACCGAGTTTCATGAGTACAAGAGCAAGCTGAATTTGAGCTTTGACAATCAATTAAAAAATGTCAAAATGACAACATCCAAAATGGAACACATTGCATCAAAGGAAGAGAAGGCAAGAAAAAGAAAGCTAGAAAAGCAACTTTCCGAGACAGAAAAAGAAATCGGCAGCACTGAAGAGCGTATAAAAGAGATTGAAGAACAGATGACCAAAGAGGAAATTGTCAGTGACCATGTAAAGCTTATGGAGCTTCAAAGTGAGCTTGACAATCTCAATTTAAGAATTGAAGAGCTGTATGAGCTTTGGGACAGCCTTATGTCTCAAAGCAGTGAATAGCATTATCCCAAAAAACTTTAGTATTTATCCCATCTTTTTGAACATTGAGCAGGCTGTATGAATATACTGTCTATGAAGATTTATACTATCATGAAGGAATGATGAATCAAATGTGGTATATAGTACAGCCGGGAGATTCCCTTTATACCATTTCCCAGAGATTTGGAGTGACAATTGCTCAGATAAGGAGTGCAAACCAACTCACAAGCAATATTATCTACGTAGGCCAGCGCCTGTACATTCCCGTGGGAGAACAAGCACCTATCGTATATACCGTAAGACCCGGTGATACATTGTATCTGATAGCCAGAAGATACAACACCACCGTAGACAGTCTCATGGCTCTTAACAACCTTACCGGCACTCAGCTTAGAGTTGGCCAGCAGTTAACCATCCCCCTCTATACCGAAGTAGTGGTCAATGTAAATACCGCAAATATCCGCAGAGGCCCGGGAACCAACTTTGGTGTAATTACCCGGATGACAAATGGCGCAAAGCTTCCGGTTATCGGTTTTAGCAACAACTGGTATCAAGTACGCCTCTATAACGGAAGTGAGGGATGGATTTCAGGAAGCATTGTAAAACGCAACGTCTACAGCGGAAGCAAGCCCATAACAGGGGTACTGGGATTCTATACCCTTGAGGAAGGTCCCTCTCTTCCAAGCTCCTTTGCATCCTTTGCAAGCAATACGGGACAGCTTTCCTCGACCGCATTGTTCATGTTCAGAATCAGTGCCGCCAATCCCACCACCATTGAAAAATTTGGGGAGTTTACCGACCAGGATATCCGCAACCTGGTAGCAATTGCCCACAGGAACAATGTCAAAATCATGCCTGTGGTCCACAACCTGCTGTACAGACCGGGGGGAACCACCCTTGCCAAAAACGTTGTAAAGGTTCTGGTTTCAGACCCGAGGAACAGAAACGCCTTTGCCTTAAACCTTGTAAACCTCATAGAAAAATACGGCTTTGACGGTGTGAACATTGACATTGAAGATGTGTTTATAGAAGACAGTGACAATCTTTCCCTCCTTTATACCGAGATAGCGGAAGTACTGCGCCCGAGAGGATATTTCTTCTCTGCATCGGTTCCTTCAAGGATAAGTGACGAACCCTTTAATCCCTTCTCCGATCCATTTAATTACAGTGTTATCGGCAGAGCAGTGGATGAATTTGTGGTAATGCTGTACAACGAGTTCGGATGGCCGGGAAGCCCACCGGGACCACCGGTTACAATAGGCTGGATGGAACGTGTTTTAAGGTATACCATGACCAAAATGCCGCGGGATAAGATTGTTGCAGCGGTATCTGTGTTCGGATTTGATTTTAATCTTACCACCGGCAGAAACACCTATGTGACCTACGAAGGGGCAATCAATCTTGCACGAAGGTACAATAGTGAAATCATCTTCAACGAAGAAAGGCAGACGCCCATGTTCACTTACAGGGACGCACAGGGAAATCAGCATGAAGTATGGTTTGAGGATGAGCGCAGCTTGCTTTCCAAAATCCAGCTCGCTTGGGAACTCGGTATAAAAGGAGTTGCATTGTGGCGGCTTGGAATGGAAGACCCAAACATCTGGACAATGCTTCAAAACGATGTAGTTGTAAGAAAATTTTAAAAAATAAAGGGCTAAAATCCCCCATATATATCGGGAGGTAAATAATTATTTTAATTAATTACCTCCCTTTTAAATTTGATTTTTCCTTCCGCAGACAGGGCAGCTTTGAAGCGCAAGGGGAACCTCAAGACCGCATGAGTCCATGAGCTTTTGATTTGCAAGAATCTCCGATGTCAGTCCGTCTGCAGCTATCCTGCCTTCTTTTATTACAATAGTTCTTTCGCAGATTTTAAATACCATGTCCAAATCATGACTGGTAATTATCTTGGTATGATCAAAACCTTTAAGAAGCTCCATTACCTTCCGCCTGGATTTTGGGTCAAGACTTGAGGTAGGCTCATCCATGACAAGTATATCCGGCTGCATTGAAAGGACCGTTGCAATTGCCGCAGCCCGCTTCTCTCCTCCTGAAAGCTTATAAGGGGCACGATCTTTCAAATGTGGTATTCCAACCATGTCCAGAGCTTTTACCACCCTGTCCTCAACATCCTTTTCATCCAGCTCGTAATTGCGGGGACCAAAGGCCACATCATCATAAACCGTGGTCATAAACAGCTGATCGTCCGGGTCTTGAAAAACCATTCCAAGCCTTTGACGAATAAAGGGTAATGTTTTTTTCGTAACACGGACATCACCCACTATCACCTCTCCCTGACTTGGAAAAAGAACTCCCATAAGTATAAGGAGCAAGGTGGATTTTCCCGCACCGTTGGCTCCTACAATACCCACGGATTCACCATGGTGAATAGTGAAGGATATTCCGTCAATTGCTTTATAACCGTCCGGATAGACAAAGCTCAAATTCTTTACTTCAAGTTTATGATGACTCATTTACTTTACCACTCCTGTAAGTAATGTACCAACCAGCATCGGTATGTCATACATCCTCGTCACTGTAAAAAACGCCAACCATGCGGCAAGGTACAAAATATCGGAGGTTTTAAACTTTATGCACTCTCCTGTGTTGTACTCTCCTGTAAACCCCCTGACGCACATGGCCTGATAAACCCGCTGTGCCCTGTCAAATGTCCTTAATACCAACTGTCCTGCAAAAGTCCCCCAGTCTTTTATGTGAATGCCTTTTTGTAATGGAGAACGGAGTATATATGCCCTTGCCATTCTTTCCGCCTCTTCCGTCAATACCGATATATAGCGATATGTCAAAAGGAGCTGCAAAACGAACAGCTTTGGTATTTTCAGCATTCTTAAAGCCACTGCCAGCCGGTCCATACCCGTGGTAGCCACAAGCAAAAGCACAGCAGCAACAGTAAGGATACTCTTTAAAAATATAGATAAAAAAGTAATCCAGCCCACCGAAAGGATTAACCCTCCCAAAGCGAAGGTTTGCTTTTCAAAGAGCGGATTTAATATTCCTATTCCTGCAACAAACGGCTCAATAATTAGAATTCTTTTCAATATAGGTGCTTTGGGCAGCTCTGCCAATGCAATAATAACTACAGGATATAAAAACAAAGGAAGAAGCCTTGTAATTTCATACCTTCCAAAGGATGCAACCACAGTCAAAAAAGCGAGGGTAACTATGAGCTTCACCAACGGATGCAGCTTGTGAATGCGAGTTTTATTTCGTGCCAAATCATCCAAATGCACTATATTGTATAAAGAATTACCGATATTTGACATATACAATCAATCCCAACAGAGCAAAAGCAAGGCTTTATGCAGCTGCATTTCTCTTTCTTTTATTAACTGTATTAATCATAAATCCAATAAACACTGTAAAAGCAAGAGTTAATCCCCCTCCGACAATGCCTGAAACACTGGTTCCCAAATTTACATCAGGCCAGGCTGCCTGAGCCTCTTCATTTTCTGTCGCTTGCTCATTTTCATTCCCGCTTGATTTAAAACCATAATCCGGTAAAAAAGCAGTTTTTTCCTGTATTTCCGAGAGTGTATCATAAATTTCACCCTGGGCTTCCAATTCAGAAGTTCCATAAGTCCTTTCAACAGACCATTCCAGACCGTCAGGATTTGTTGAAGCAAACCAGGAAAGAACTCCTCCAACAATTATAGCGGCAATTGAAAGCACAGTCAAAACTTTGTTTACGGATGTATTGCTTGATACTCCTTTACCATCCGCCCCTTCAATCAATTCAGGTCTTGCCTTCCAAACAAAAGTAACAACTGCTGCCGTAACAAGCCCTTCTATTACTCCAATGGCAAGGTGTATGGGCTGCATCAAAAGCACAAAGCTCCCAAAAGGCAGCTCCGTTTTTCGCGACAAGAGTGTCTCAATTACAACGCTGAAAGAACCCGCTTGAAGTCCGATTATGGCCGATACCATCGAGCCCAAAAAAATTCTTTTGGGATTAATGCCTTTTCTTGTAAACCATTTATAGATATAAGGATATGATATAAAGCATGTAAAAAAGCCCAAATTAAATACATTGCAGCCATAGGCAAGCAGTCCTCCGTCCCCAAAAAACAATGCCTGGATTAGCAGGATTGATGCCATAGCAAGGAATCCTGCGTACGGCCCAAGCAATATGGCAAGAAGCATGCCCCCTCCAAGGTGGCCGCTTGAACCCGTCCCCGGTATGGAGAAGTTAATCATCTGAGCGGCAAAAACAAATGCACCCATAACCCCCATCAAAGGAATTTTCTTTTCATCCATTTCATGTTTTACTTTTCTAATTGAGCAGGCTGCAACCGATGCACTAACAGCCAGCATGGTCCCACCCACGGCCGGTGAAATCAAAGCATCTGCCATATGCATATAAAGTCCCTCCTTAAAAACAAGGCCTGGAACACGAAGTTCCTTCTCTTTTACCTCTTTCATTTTGCTCCAAGACACCAAATCAAAAACCCAAAAATGACTACTCCATCATAGCCTCTTTTTGGGTTCATCCCAATGTAGACAATCAATAATACCTTAAATTAGAACCTTTGTGACCCAATTTCCTAATTAACTATATCACGACAACCTATCATGCGTCAATGGTTCACTGTTGTTCAAAATACTTCACTATTCCTTCTTTTATCGCTATCGCCAGCTTTTCTTGATATTCCTTGTCGGCCAGCTTCTTCTCTTCTTCTTGATTGGAAAGAAAACCACACTCAACTATCACCGTAGGAACTTTTAAGTTCTTTAGGATTATCAGCTTCGTGTCCTTTACCAGCGCCTCCCTTTTATTTTCGGGGTCAACATTCTCTCTTAGAGACTTCTGTATACTATCCGCAAGTTTCTTGCTTTCTTCGGATCTTGGCGGAAAGAAAACCTGAGCTCCATGGTACTGGGTTTGGCTAAACTTGTTTAAATGTATGCTTACCGCAATATCAGCTCCCGATTCATCTATCAGTTTTTTACGGGCTGTAAGGTCCTGCCCTCTCTTGCTGGTATATCCCTTTGTCCCTTCGCTGTAATTTAAAACATCCTCTTCCCTCGTCATAATGACATTGTAGCTCTCTGCCTCCAAAAGCTCCTTAACCCTTTTTGCAATGACAAGATTTACATCCTTTTCTTTAAGCCCGCTGTAGTCACTTACCGCCCCAGGGTCTTCTCCCCCATGTCCCGCATCAATAACAACGGTTCTTTTTGCCGAATTATCCTTTGCAACCTCAACTGAATTTTGCCCCGATGCTATGTTAATGCTTATCAACGCTATCGACAGCAAAAAGACCAAGCCTATCAAAGCTATCTTGTCTTTTTTTATTACTAGAATCATATGGCTTTCCCCCTAATGCAAATCAATTTATTTTAGTCGTTCATACAATAAAGCATATTCACAAACAGGTTGGCCATATACTATTTAATATTATGATTGTTTAAAAATGCATAAAAAGGCCGCTGTATTTTACAACAGCGGCTGTACTGCTCTTAAAAAACGGTTTAAAATCATGCAAAATCGATTTTTATGTCATCCATATTTCCGCCCAGGCGGATAACAGCAGAATTTATATCGCAATATGTCTCAAAATCTATAGAATCCCTGTTCTTTTGAACATAGCCCCTTAGTGCAGGTATTGCTCTGCCGTCGCCAAAATCTCCAAGACAAATAGCTCCAAAACCTTTGTTTTTCATTCTAAGAAATGAATTTTTCAGGCACCTGTAAACAGCCTCATAAGCGTCTTTGTCCAAAGTTTTAGCCTCTATTTTTGTCAAACACATCAAAAAGTACTCATCCAAGACACCAAAATCCTCCAAAGAGTTTAGCCTGTCAACTATGGCCGGTACTGCCGCTCTCCCGATTAGAGCCAAGGTCTCTATAACTCTGTCCAAAACTATTTCATCATTCATATTGCTTTCAAATTCCAAATCTTCTGCAAGCTTCATTAGCGGTACAACAGCTCTCTCAGTCTTCCACTCCCCAAGTACGGAAATTGCCATAAGCGATGAAGCAAGCTTCTCATCATCCCTTTGAACAGAACGGTCTGTCGCAAGCTTCAGCAATTCATCCTCCGCAACTTCATTGTAAGATGCCATTCTGTCAACCAACGTACGGGGCAAACTCGTATCGCACATTTTAGCACCGAGTTTAAACAGTTCCAACAATTGTTTAATATCAGAAATGCTCCCAAAATATTCATCGGGACTTAATCCGTCAAGTTCCTCCATTGGCGCTTTAGCCCACTTTCTCAGGTCTTCATCCACTACTTGGGAAAAGTAACTATCATCAACTTCCAAAACATCCTCTTTTTTATTGGCAAAAATTTTATTAAAGCTTTCTTCTATCACCATATTATAGCTCTCAAACAGCAATTCGGCTTTTTTCAATTTAAATCCCCCAAACAATAATAATTTAAAACTTCCTTCTATCTTTTACATAAGTGCTTCCCGGCATGGACTTTGCCTTTTTCTTAAGCTCAGCCGCTATCTCGGAAATCTGGATATGGCTGATAAGCTCCCTGACCTCGTTGGTTACTATCGCAAAAGATATTGATATAAGCGGGAACTTCATTACCTGCCCCTGTCTGTTGCTCGTAACAATATATCCCCTTCTTAAGTCTTCTTCGCAATAAAGGGCTTTCGTTTTCGTGTCAAAGTCTTCAATTACTCCTTTTACTATAGCCTCGGCTTTATCCGGAGTCGACACGACTATAAAGTCATCCCCTCCGACATGGCCAATAAAATCGCTTTGATTTCCATAATTATGCACATTGTCGACAATAATATCGGCAGTAAGCTTTATAGCCCTATCTCCGCTTGCAAAGCCATACACATCATTATATGCCTTAAAATTGTCAAGGTCAGCGTAAATAACCGCAAAAAGCCGTCTGGTAGCTATTCTCTGGTTAATTTCGCTCTGTATCTCAATATTGCCCTGAAGTCCGGTCAACGGATTTGCCCACTGGTTTCTGTCTATACGCCTTAATGTGTTTCGAACCCTGCTCACAAGCTCCCTGGTATTAAAGGGCTTTATTATGTAATCATCCGCACCAAGCTCCAGGCCCGTAAGCTTATCATCTTCGTTATCCTGTGCCGTAAGCATGATAATAGGCATAAGGTTGTTGCCTTCATCATCTCTTAGCGTCTTGCAGACTTCAAAGCCGTCCATATCGGGCATGACAACATCAAGCAGAACCAGATCCGGCTTCTCAATCCTGACCATCTCAATACCTTGACGCCCATTAGATGCCGTTACCACTTCATAACCTTCATTTATTAGAACATCGGATATAAGTTTTGTCATAAACTCCGTGTCATCAATAATCAATATTTTCTTCTTAAACATTTGCTGTGAACTCCCATTAAGATATTTTTAGGTATATTTCTCCCTATATATATCGGAATAACCAAGACAAATAATAACATTGTAATAATTATATAATAAAAATTTGATTTTGAACAGTTGAGTTTTCAAAACATATAAAAGTTTAAATTGCAAGTTTAATTGCCTTACAAAATCTTACAGAACCCTGTTTTAAG
>NZ_DAORXT010000006.1:0-58884 GCF_035371925.1 Acetivibrio sp.
AAATTCTATGATTGAGTGAGAAAACGAGAGAAAAATGAAGAAATATTAGGGAGGGTATATACAGCTTTTCAAAGGTGCTAATATAGAATGCCTATTACGAGGAATGGAAAACATTTTTGAACACATGGGAAAAGTACCGACATGTATCTGGTTTGACAATGATAAAACAATTTGTAGAATTTAACCGTCAATTGCTTATCCAATGTGATGAAGATATGCAGAGGGAACACTACAAAAAGAATGTATTCATCAATATTTTATTTGAAGAGGACAAAAAAGCGATGCGGGATATTCCGAAAGCTGAATATGAAATATACCGCATCGAAAAGTTAAAGTCGGATAAATATGGCAAACTGAACTTTGACAACAGAAAATACTCTTCCGGGCCTCAATATGCCCAGAGAGAAATTAATGATAAAAGCAGATGCCTTCTCGGTTGCAATTATGGATGAACAGTACAATACAGTTCAGGTACATAAACGTTTGTATGGAGAAGAGAAAGAGTCAATGAAGTGGGGGCCATATCTTGAGCTAATGAGCCGTAGACCAACTGCTTTAAAGTATACCGGTTTCTTCCGGGAGTTGCCGCAAACTCTTCAGGATTATCTTACAGTATGTGACTATGAACAGAAAAAAGGTGCTTTGCGACTATTAGTGAAGATGTTGGAACAAAGCGAACTTGATATAGCCATTGAAGCCTTTAGATTCTGTATCGAGAGGGGAATAAAAGATTTAGACAGCATATGGGCAAAATATTACACTATGGTCTGTACACACATACAAGTTCAAGATGTTTTACTCAACACTAAGACTCCTGATGTTGTGCCTTACACTGTGGATAATAGCATATATGATAACCTGCTGACTGGGGGTGTCCAATATGTATGAACTAATAGCCAAACATTGCAGAAGCCTGAAACTTGGTTCACGGATTGTTCAAAACTACAAAAATATTGAGGCCAAAACACATGAAGAATTTCTTGAGAAGCTATTGGCTATGGAAGTAGAAGCTCGTGAACGGAATCGTAGGAATCACATGCTTAAGCAGGCACGTTTTGATTTGATAAAGACCTTTGGAGACTATCGTTTTGAAAAAATGACAATCCCGAACAGTATTGATATAGAAGCATTGAGAAATGCCTCGTTCATTGATAAAAAAGAAAATCTAATTCTCTACGGTCCTGTTGGACTAGGTAAAACGCATCTTGCTACTGCCATTGGTGTAGAAGCCTGCAATCAGGGCAGACATGTACGATTTTTCAGGACAGCGTCCCTTGTCAATCAACTATTGGATGCAAAGGCAGAAGGAAGCCTAAAACGGTTCTTAAAGCAGTTAGAGAAAGTAGAACTCTTGATTTGTGATGAATGGGGATTTATTCTCTTTGAACGTGAGGGCTCACAACTTTTATTCCATGTCATTTCGGACTGTTACGAGCGTAAAAGTATGATTATAACTACAAATTTGGAATTCAGCAAATGGAACGGTATTTTTTACGATGAAAAGTTAACCAGTGCTATTATAGACCGTATAATCCACCATAGTCATCTAATCGTTTTTGACGGCCCTAGTGACCGACTGGTGAATTCACTTATGAGGAAACAGTGAGAAGAAAACGAATTGGGACTTATTAAGTTGTATCACTTTTTAGCTGATGCTCTGAGGTTTAAAGTTTAAACAGGCAGACCGGAAATACAGGGAAAACCTCAATTTTACATTCCATATTTTGTATAATACTGGTTAGATGGGGTGTTGCATTTTTCTTGTCATTTTGTTGCACTTCCTATTGACAAAACACAAAGGCTATAGAATGACTATAATAAAGCATTCTATTGAGCATGAAGTAAATAATATGATAAAATTAGGAATAGAAATCCAACTTAGGAGGAATTAAACGAAATAGAAATTTTTATGCCCTTATAAAATGAGCAGAAATATATTGACAATGTGGATAAAGTACAAGATGCATGGGAAGAAACAATTATTGCAGCATATTGGAAGTAAAATTGCAAGCTCGTTTATGGAAAGACATACGGATATTGGTTTTATTGATTTGATAAAAATTCCACATCAAACTATTTTTAATGAAAGTATAGTTTGATAATGAGTAAATTTTGAAGATACTTGATTATAAGGCTTATTGTTGGTTTTCGTAATTGGTTTGCCACCGGTGACAGGTGGAGTAGCCTATGGAAAGTAAGACAGGCTTATATTCAGCCTTCGCTTTTCTTGCTTTCTTTTTGATAGTTTACCTCCATAGTCGACCATTGGCAATGAATACATTTTTCGCATACTTTATGGAAATCCTCGACATTCTTATACTTATTAGTATTTTTTATCCAACTATTAAGCCAATAAGATGTATCAGTAGGAGCACCAATTTCTGCAAAGCAATATTCCCAGCATAACCCTTGATCAATTTGCTCATTAATTGCAGGGCAATACCACAAATTATCAGGCATAGTTATTACATCCTTACTTAGCTTTTTCATACACTTAAGATTTTCAGTTATCAAAAAATATTATAACTACTGTGCACCATGCCGAAAATATGAGGGAGAACAACAGATATGTATGAAATTGATGCGTAACTGAATGGTATAAGAGATAGGCAATCAAATATTTGCCAGCCCAAAAATTTTATGATAAACTTGGTTTTGAAAAATATGGGCAGACAGAGACCCATTTTCTTCTGAAGAAAAAACCAAGTCTATAAATTATGGATATGTCAATGTTCAACAGTCAAGCAATTGTTGCTATTTTTTTGTATACCATATATTTTTGAAAGCAGGTGTATTATAATAGAGATTGATAATGGGAAAGGAGCTATTATAGCCACCTACAGTTATATAGCTGTTGCTATTTCCCATAATCTACTGGAACTACACGCTTATTAAGTAACAGTTGCAAAAATATTTAATGATTAGAATTGTAACATTTTCTATAGTGAGTAATTTAAGAGGGGCAGGTTGAAGAGGTTGAAGAAAAACAGTACGGCTAATACTTTATCGAAATGGTATGATTTTAGGCTAAAGATAATTATTGAAGGAATCATAGTAGGTGCCATTGCCGGAATAGTAGTTGTACTTTACAGATTTCTATTGGAAAAGGCACTTGGGTTTTCAAAACATATGTATATGTTGCAATCGAAGCATTACTGGATGATTCCTCTATGGATAGTTGGCCTGATTATCAGTGGTTGGATTGTGGGTATACTTGTAAATAAAGAACCTATGATTTCGGGAAGCGGAATTCCGCAAGTTGAAGGAGTATTATTACAAAAGCTTAAAATGAACTGGTGGAAAGTTATATTAGGTAAATTTGCCGGCGGTCTATTATCCATATGTGCCGGGTTATCTTTAGGAAGAGAAGGTCCGTCCATTCAAATTGGAGCTGCTGCCGGGCAGGGTTTTAGCCGGCTATTTAAAAGAATTAAACTCGAAGAGAAGTACCTAATTACATGTGGAGCAAGTGCCGGACTTGCTTCTGCTTTTAATGCACCATTTGCAGGAGTTATTTTCGCATTGGAGGAGATGCATAAAAGTTTTTCACCTGTAGTTATGACTTCAGCACTGGCAGCATCTTTAACTGCAGATTTTGTTTCAAAAGAATTTTTTGGTTTAAAGCCTGTATTCGATTTTAAGCAAGTTAGTACAATTCCACTAAACAATTATTTGTTTCTATTAGTTTTAGGAGTGGTAGTCGGTTTACTTGGAATAGTATTTAACAAAACTATATTTATAACACAGGATATTTATGCAAAGCAAAAATGGCTTCCATCGGAAGTTAAACCTGTAATAGCGTTTTTAGTAGCAGCAATAGTGGGATTGATAATGCCTGAAGTATTGGGCGGGGGAAGTGAAATCATAGTATCTCTCTCTACAGTATCTTTTCCCTTAATTACATTATTTGTTATTTTGATAGTTAAATTTCTATTTACCATGATAAGCTATGGCTCATCTGCACCGGGAGGAATATTTATGCCTCTTTTGGTTATAGGTGCTCTCATTGGTGTTATTTATGGTAATATTGTCAATTCTCTGTTCGGATTTAGCCAAACCTATATTCCGAGCCTTATTATCTTTGCAATGGCCGGATATTTTTCAGCCACTGTAAAGGCACCAATTACAGGTTGTATATTAATTACTGAAATGACAGGTTCTTTTTCACATCTGCTTTCGATTGGATTAGTATGCTTAACGGCATATATTGTTGCGGATGTTTTAAACTCAAAACCTATATATGAAGTGTTGTTGGAAAGGCTTTCAAATAACGCGAATAATGCATTTATCGGTGAGGAAGACAATAAAATAATCATTGAAACTCCAATTGTTATGGGTTCATTGCTGGAGGGTAAAAAGATAAAAGAAGTGGAATGGCCTGCCAATTGCTTAATTGTTGGAGTTAAAAGGGGAGAAGTCGAACTGATCCCAAATGGAGACACTAAACTTGTTTCAGGTGATTATCTTATTGTATTGTCTAATGAAAATGACGCTCCGGATGTAAAGGAATGTTTATCTAAAGCAGGTCAAAATTTAGCCTTCATATAAGGTAATTTAAAGGCTGCCAAATTTAACGGCAGCTTTTTATATTGAGTTTTTATCATCAGTTAAAAGGCTCAAATTTGCTAACTGAGTTTTTTCCTTTAAGGTTTTCTTGAATATCATCCTCATCAAGCATCTCATATATTCCGTAGCTAAAGCCGCAACCACAGCCTGTATGTGCACCTGCATTATAAAGATATCAAACGTAATATTTTATGTTATGTCGACAATTGAACATATGTTTGGTATAATTTGCACATTAGCATTCTTAAGAGATAGGAGAGATGAAAATGATTAAAAGAATGCCTACTCATTGTGGGGATGACACTTGCTCTTCATGTGTGGTTGCAGGGGATTACATATTTCTTGCCCATCATGCTGGTGGATTTGAAAAGGATGATATTGAATACCAGATGGAAGCATGCTTCAATAGCTTAAAAAACACTTTGCAATCTGTTGGTGCATCCTTGGATGATATGGTTCAGATTAATTTGTATCTGAAGAACATTGAGGATTTCAGAAAAGCGAGAGATGTTTTTATAAATATTTCAAGAATGGCTTTCCTGCAAGAATGACAACAACTACAAACTTTGTGGACCCTTCTTGCTTATGTATGATGGATGGAATTACATATAAGAAATGCTGATGAATCATGCGATTGACAAATGGATAATATTGTATTAAAAATGTTAATATATAGCTCGAAAGGGGTATTGAAGTATGCCAGTTGTTCTTAACTAATCAATTTCATATTGAATCTGATAAAAGAGTTTACTAAACCTATATTTTTATAGGTTAGGTATAGTATTCTTTTTTTCAGGTCATTGTTAAGAATAACGGTATCATTGCAACCTTTTCGATTTTACAAATTGAATTTTTGTAAGCCTTAACTGCACGGTGTTTTTATAATTAATACGCACGTGGTGCACCTTCATACCGCTTACGGTTATGGCTAATAGTATTTAGTAAATAAAAATAATTTTTATAAAGGTTGTGGATGGACGATTGTTCATTTGCAGCCTTTTTTATTTGGCCTCTTGGAATGAAATGAAAGAGGCAAAAGAGAAGGGACTCGATGTCCTGAGCTTTTATTTATAACTGAAAGGAAGGGAAGCCAATGATTAATAAATAGTTTTTCTTTAAATAGCAAAAATATTTGATAAAATCAAATTACTAAGATGAGGTGAAATTATGCAAATTTCTTTTAACAATAGAAACGACAAAGAGTATCAATTTATGCTTAATAATCTGCTGAAAGATATTTTCCTTGATTTTCAATTTTGGTATGATTTAAATCTCTGGGATGAAAATTATGAAAGTTATTCCATTGTCGAAAATGGTGAAATAGTCTCAAATATCTGTGTTTTTAAGACACAAATATTATTTAATCAAAAGCAATATCCTGCTCTATCTGTTGGAGCAGTTGCAACAAAGAAAGAATACAGAGGCAGAGGGCTGTTCCGCATATTAATGGAGCATATTATTGAAAAATACAATAATGTTCCAATGTATTTATCGGCAAATGACACCGTACTAGATTTTTATCCGAAGTTTGGCTTTAAACGTGTGTACGAAAAACTGCCGATTTGTGAGTGTGTGATAGATAATGATATTATGCCGAATAAACTTAGCTATGATGATCCTAAGGTTTGGGACTATGTTTATAAACGCGTGAATTTTTCGCAAAAACTTGATTGCTTAAATTCTGCCAGCATAAATATTTTTCATATATACTGGGGATACCTTAAGGATTGCATTTACGAACTTCCGGAGATTGATACTATGGTTATCGCAGAGCAAAAAGGTCAGACCCTAAAACTCATTGGAGTTTTCTCAATGAAAGATATTAGCTTTACTGACTTGGTTAAATATCTGCCGTTTACCAATGTAAAAAAGATTGAATTTGGTTTTATGCCCTATTGGTCTGATGTAAATTACATAATGAAAGAATATGAAACGGACCCGTTGTTTGTTAGAGGATTGCGCTGCGATTTGGGCGATTTTAAGTTCCCGGAATTGGCCATTACATAATGGTAAGTTTATAAAAGAAATGTAGTAGATTGCAGAATCAATCTTTTTGCATAACTCTTTTAAGGCTCTGCATTTTCAAATATGGAGCCCTTTCTTTTTTCAAAGGGTTTTAGCTATTGCAGGCTTATTGGAGAAACTGGGCGTTAGTAGTGGATATGCTGAAAGCAAAATACTTGATTATGCTATGGAAATCAGCATACCTGAGGAAATTGAGGTCTATAGTTATCCGCTTTTTGTTTATTCGGTGTATAACAAGAATTTTCCCAAAAGACAAATTGTCATTGACGAGTTTATGAAAGAGTTTGAAGCTTTTTTACAGAAAAACGCAAATCATTATCCTCTATTCGGAAGGTATTGGTATCATGCAATTCCTTTTCTTTCAAATGATATTGCCGATAAATGTGCAAAAGAATTTATTGACGGCATTAAGGAGAACGGGAGCATTGTTAACCCTTATTCAAACTTGCCTAAATGGGACTCCATTTTAACATTGGACGGGTTGATAATTTTAAAGAAGCATAAAAAGATTTGATGAACCAAATATGCCATAGATATAAGTAACGCCCGCCTGAGACAGGCCAATACCTGCTGCAGGCGGGCGGAGTTTTTTAGTTTTATTTATTTACAACTTCATTATATGCCCATTCAAGCCATTGGCACAGTACTTCCAGATCGGATTTTTCAACTGTTGCGCCGCACCATATTCTAAGCCCTACAGGAGCTTCTTTGTAGGAAGAAATGTCATAAGCCACTTTTTCTTCGGCAAGCAAGTTAACAAGCATTTTGATTTTATCTTCCGGAAGATCCACGCTCAAGCATACACTTGTATTGGAGCGAATGGCCTTGTCTTTTGCAAGGAAGCTTATCCATGAATGCTGCTCAACAAAGTTTTCGATTACTTTTAAGTTTTCCTCGCTCTTTGCAATAAGTGCTTCAAGTCCGCCTATGGACTCTACCCATCTGAGAGCTTCAAGATAGTCTTCATTACAAAGCATGGATGGAGTGTTTATTGTAGAGCCTTCAAAAATACTTTCATCCAGCTTGCCTTTCTTTTTCATTCTAAACACTTTAGGAAGTGGCCATGATGGGGAATAGGATTCTATTCTTTCCACTGCTCTTGGCGACAATATCAGCATTCCGTGAGCTGCTTCACCGCCCAGTACCTTTTGCCATGAGAAAGTGGCAGCATCAACTTTGCTCCATGGAATATCCATTGCAAAAACTGCGGAAGTGGCGTCACAGAGGGTTAAACCCTTTCTGTCGTCAGGAATCCAGTCACCATTTGGCACTTTGACCCCGCTTGTTGTTCCATTCCATGTAAATACCACATCATTATCAAAATTAACCTTGCTGACATCGGGGAATTCGCCGTAATCGGCTGAAATTATATTTACATTCTCCAGCTTGAGCTCTTTTGTAATGTCATTTGCCCAACCCTTTCCGAAGGATTCAAAGCAAATTACATCAACACCTCTTTCTCCGAGGACATTCCACATAAGCATTTCAAAAGCTCCGGTATCCGAGCCGGGTACTATACCGACCCTGTAATCTTCAGGAAGCTTAAGAATTTCTTTTGTTTTGGCAATGGATTCGTAAAGCTTGGCTTTTCCAAGCTTGCTCCTGTGGGACCTTCCAAGGGGTGCGTCTTTAAGAGATTCGATTGAATATCCGGGATGCTTTGCGCATGGGCCGGATGAAAAACACGGATTTAAAGGCTTTTTAGTTGGTTTCATTTTATTCTCTCCTCACTTCATTTTGGTTTTATTTCATTTAATAGTTAAAAAATATATAAATAAAAAAACTCTCAACCCTGATAATGATCAGGGACGAGAGGTATTTATCCGCGGTGCCACCCAAATTAGCCGAATCTAAAATTCGACTCACTCTTGTGCACAATAACCGGTGCAACGGTTTGATTCATCATCAACGCCTCAGGGGTGGAATCAACGAGCCTCTGGTTGATTTGCACCAAACACCAACTCTCTAATGCAGAGTACTTGTTACTTTCCCCGTCACGGGCTTAAAATATTAATATGAAATTATTATATTTCAATTTTATTATATTTTGCCATGCAATGCAATAGGGTATGTTAAAATTTTAACTGAATTTCATAATTTGCAATATTCGAAAGAAGTAAATAGAGATTGTGAGAGGCATGAGATTTATAATTAAAAAAGCAAAGTTTTGCAACTTGACATAATTTTTTTGTTTAAATACAATTAAAATATATTATGCTTTTAATATTAGCATATTTTTTTCATTACAATTTTACATAATCAAGTTTTTCGGTTTGATTTGCTTAGTTCTTTTTAGTTTCAAGAATAATTTCCAATACTTTATTTTAGTAGTTCGACAGTTTAATATACAATCCCAATTGGTTTTCATCAATTTAGTAAACAGTTTTAATACATTAAGGAGCGTGCAGTAAATGGACAAAGTGAAAGGCGTATTGAAAAACAGGGCTAGATACACTCTGGCACTGACAAGAAGACTGGCACTTTTAAGCGCAATAATGATTTTATGTGATTTGGCTGCCATATTGGGATGGCTGCCGCTGGACGTACCAGTGTTCAGAATTGCTTTTTTTGGTATCCATATAATAATTGGAGCCATTGTGGCTGTATTTATGATAATGTTGAGCAAACTTATATTATGTAAATTTCGGGAATTACAAGAAAAGGAAGAGGTCATCGCCAATCTGATGTCAGCATCCAAGGATATTTCAGAAGCGTCTAATGAGCTGGTTCGAACGGTAAAAGAAGTATTTGGGATGTCAAAGGATGCGCTTAATACAAGTAAGCTGATTGCGTCAAGTGCCGGCGATGTTGACATGGGTTCGAAGGAAACTTTGGATTTCATTAATGAGGCTACAAAAGCTGCTGTAAGCATATCGAAGGATTTGGACAAGATAGCCAGCGAATATGTTTTTGTATCAAGCATTTCGCAGCAGCTGAAAATAATGACCGATGACAGTAAAACATCAATGAAAAAAACCATGGATGAGATTAGGATTATTAGTGAAAATACCCTCAAAACAAAAAATACCATTTACAGTTTAAAAGAAAGAACCAGTAAAATTGAAAAGGTGGTTGAAGTAATTACCGGAATTGCCAATGATACAAGCCTTCTTTCCCTTAATGCTTCGATAGAGTCCGCCAAAGCAGGGGAGTACGGAAAAGGTTTTGCAGTGGTGGCAAGCGAGGTTAAAAAATTGGCTGAACAGTCCCACAGATCGGCCCAGGAAATTTCCCAGATGATAAAGGGCATTCTTGCAGATACCGATCTTGCGGTTCAAGACATAGATACAACGGCAGAACTGGTTTCAAAGAGTATGGAAGTAATCAATAACTCTGCCAATACCTTCGAAATGATATCTGTAGCCAGTGAAGAAGTGAATGACAAGATACAGGGAGTTACGGACCTTACACAAGGCGTGGCAAAAAACGGAGACAATATTGTAAGGGTAATTGAAAACATACAGAATATAAACTCAAAGAGCCTTGCTGAACTAAGCAATATGGCTGAATCGGCTCAACAACAATCTGTTTCGCTTCATAAGATTACAGCTTATCTTGAGGATGTTGAACAGCTTTCGAATGAATTATTGGAAATTTACGAGAGCAGTCTGTCTTCGTTGCAGCCTTTTCTTCAACAAAAATAAATCTTGTTTTCCACTTGATATTCCAAGAGACATATAGTAACCTTCTAGTTGGAAGATTTACTGTATGTCTTTTTCTATTGTATATTTATCTTGGATTTAAAGCATGATGAAAATATATAATTTGGCTTTAAGGAGAGAGAACTTTGAAGAACGTTTTTAAATGGTCATTAAACAAGCTGGTTATTATCGGAGCAAGTTTATATATCATGTTGATTATAGTATTCATGTTAAATTCCGGTGTAGTTCGATTATCTCAGAATCCCTTGACGAATAAAGCATTGGATGTGCTGTTTGTGGTTCTGGCGGGAGCTTTCGGATATGGAGTATTGAGGCTAATGAAGAAAGCTTTAAATTTACATATATTAAGAAAAGAGTATATAAGGGTATTGCTTATTGTTCTTGTGACCCTTGTTACAAGGTTTGTATGGATAAATATTGTGGATATTACTCCTAAAAGTGATTTTGAACTGTATAATAATTTGGCTGAGGCGTTTTCGAGAGGGGAGGCAGCCGGAGGCAAATATGTAGCTCTTTTTCCCCACACTTTCGGCTATCCCTTTGTACTGGCGATGGTGTACGGGGTTTTTTCTCCCGACAAGTATTTTGCTTTGATTTTGAATATTCTGTTTGAAGTAGGGACAGGGGTTCTAATATATTACCTTGGGAAAATGGTTTCAAACTGGGAAATAGGATTTTCTGCAGCCGTTATATGGGCTTTATGGCCTTCCCATGTTTTCTATTCTTCAATTGTTTGCACCGAACCGTTATACACATTGTTAATGGTACTCTTGATATTTGCCTATTTTAAGTTTTCAGCGAAAAACTCAAATTTTCTGTATTCTTGTGTTTTGTACCTTGTACTTGGTTTTTTGTGTGCCGCAGCCAATGCGGTTCGACCCATGGGCACTCTGCTTATTATTGTTATGGGAATAGCTGAGGTTGTGAGGATAATCAAGAGAAGAGAAGGCTTGAAGCAAAGCTTTGCAGGGCTTGCACCTTTTGCCGCTTTCTTAATAGCATATTTCTCTTTGGTTAACTTAGCGGGTGTGTATGTTTCTCATAAGGTTGGCTACAGGACGGCAAAGAATCCTATCGGCTTTAATACCTATGTTGGGACCAATATTAGTTCCAGCGGAACATGGAATCAGAACGATGCCAATGACCTTCTGGATTTAATGAAACAGGAGCCCTTTGATGCCCAGGAAGTACACGAACGGTTGCTGGATATGACAATTCAAAGGGTTAAGAGCCAAGGAATCGGCAATTTGAAGCTTGTGATAAAGAAAAATATGATAATGTGGGAAAGAGACGATGAAGTTGTAACTTACATGATTGCCGGAAGTAATGAAGAAGCTTCATCGTTACTGGATATAAAGGGACGCGAAGGATTGCTCAGATATATTTGCAACTTTTATTACTACATGATTGTCATATTGGCATTTAAAGGGCTTTTGGGACAATTTAAAAGAGAAGACGACAATATTCTTTTGGTACTCCTGCTGTTATTTATTGGAATTGGCGCGATACATACCATAGTTGAGGTACATGGAAGATATCACTATTCCGCTATGGTAGTTTTCTCCATACTTGCCGGAGCGAATTATTTTAAAATTGAATCGTAAAAAAATAGGCTTATAACTCCGATATGTTATATAAGTTATATAACACTAATTTAATTTAAGGAGTTGACAAAGTCTATGCTCAAAAAAATGGCTATGAAGACTAAACTACTTACAACTGTTTCTATTACCGTAGTAGCGCTTATAATAATAACAATATTATCTACTATCACAATCAATAGCATTTATAACAGGGTCAAGAGCAGTATTTTTGATGAGCATTTTAGAATGATGTCGATGGTTTTAAATGCTGATAGAGATATGTACCAGGCGTATGTGGCAACGTGGGAAATCCAGAATTTTAAAGAGAACAGTGAAGAATATAACAAGCTGGTTCAGGACTTTAGAGAAAGTGTAGAGCAAGTAAGTTTGCAAATGACAGAGATAAAGGGCATAATAGAAAAAAATAGTGAGTTTTGGTCAAAATTAAGAGACAATCAGAGTGGAAAAACTATTTTGGAAGTTGTGGCATCATTTGAAAGTAATTTTAATGAATGGGCTATAGAAGGTAAGGATTGGAATGAGAAGTTTGAAATTGCCAAAAGGGATATAGAGACAATAGGAGACTTGATTGACCTTGGGGCGGAAAATCAAATATCTTCAATTGGAGTCACTAAAAACAACATGGTTATGCAAATAATGTCAATTGACATTTTGGCTTTGCTTTTAGCTCTGATAATTTCGTTTGTTTTCTTGAGAGATATATCAAAGTCTATTGGACAGTTGAGCAGGGCAGCTGAAAAAATAGCTTTAGGAGATGTAGACATTGAAGTGGATGTCGCTTCTAAAGACGAAATCGGAAAACTCGCCGACAATTTCAACATAATGGCTGATAGCATAAAAGAAAAAGCAGAAGCTGCTGAGAAAATCTCAAAAGGGTATCTTGATGCAGACATTAGCGTTAAATCGGATAAGGATATTTTATCTAAAAGCATGAAATCTATTATCGAAAACTTAAAACATCTTGTGGATGAAACGAAAGTTCTCACAAAAGCTGCTTCCGAAGGACATCTGGAGACAAGAGGAAAAGCAGATAAATTTGAGGGGGGCTACCGGGATATAATTATAGGAATTAATAATACCCTTGATGCTGTAAGCGAGCCTATTTTGGAAATTCAGGAGGTTCTGAAGGAAGTAGCGGCAGGGCATTTGAATGTGAGGGTAAAAGGGGATTATGAAGGAGATTATGCAGAGCTTAAGAATGCCTTGAATAATACCATTGATACATTGCGTTTGTACATTGAAGAAATATCCGGTGTACTTACTCAAATGTCCAAAGGAAATTTGGATGTAAGCTTGTCTCAAAACTATTTGGGAGATTTTAAACACATACATGAGGCCCTAAACACCATTATAAAATCCTTAAATGTAATGATGCATGAAATTTCCGTTGCGGCAGGACAGGTGGCGGCAGGTGCAAGGCAGGTGTCGGATTCAAGCCAGGTTCTGTCCCAGGGAGCTGCAGAGCAGGCAAGTACTATTGAAGAGCTGACTTGTTCCATTGAGGAAATTGCAAAACAGACAAAGCAAAATGCAGTTAATGCAAGCAATGCAGACAAGCTGGCTATTACTGCAAAGAACAATGCTGTAGAAGGAAATAAAAAAATGTCTGATATGCTCAAAGCAATGCAGGATATAAATGATGCGTCAAAAAATATTTCAAGAATAATAAAGGTTATTGACGACATTGCATTCCAGACCAACATACTTGCGCTTAATGCTGCTGTTGAGGCTGCAAGGGCAGGACAGTACGGAAAGGGATTTGCGGTTGTTGCAGAAGAGGTGAGGAATCTTGCGGCAAGGAGCGCAAATGCGGCAAAGGAGACTACACAGCTTATAGAAGGTTCCATCCATACAGTTGAATCCGGAATGAAAATAGCAACGGATACGGCGAATGCATTAAACACTATAGTCGACGAGGTTTCAAAAGCAGCTTCGCTGGTACAGGACATATCTGTAGCTTCCAATGAGCAGGCTACCGGAATTGCACAAATAAATCAAGGGGTTTCCCAGGTTTCTCAAGTTATACAAACGAATTCCGCCACAGCCCAGCAAGGTGCTGCTGCAAGTGAGGAATTGTCAAGTCAGGCTGAAGTATTAAGAGAAATGGTAAGAAAGTTCAGGCTTAAAGCGAGCCAAAATAAGCCGGAAAATGGAGAAATAGATCCCGAAGTTATAAGGTATATGGAAGATGTTCTGGAGCAAAAAGGAAACGATAAGAAAGGAAAAAGAGCTTCCCAAGCAGATTTGAAAATAGAGCTTGACAATGAAGATTTTGGGAAGTATTAAAAGTAAAAGCATTGCTAATTAAACCATCTACACAGTTGACATAAAGTGTATTCGGCCGTAGAATTGGTGTATGTAGAGTAATTTTATAATGGAGAATAGAAAATGCAAAATGAAGCGGCATCAAGTCAAAAAATAAGCGTTTTTGCGCTTACTTGGCCGATATTTATTGAGACGCTGCTAAGAACAATGCTGGGCAATGTGGACACATTTATGTTGAGTGCTTATTCTGACGATGCCGTGGCTGCAGTGGGGGTTGTAAATCAAATAACTTATATACTTATTATGCTTTACAACGTTGTTTCGGCCGGAACTACAGTACTTATATCCCAGTATCTGGGGGCGAAAAAGAAAAAAGAAGCATCGGTGGTAGCTGTTGCTTCGGTTGCAGTTAGTTTGATATTTGGATTGCTTATTGGATTAATGGTGTTCTTATTCAGAAGGCAGATGCTGATGTTTCTTAATATTCCGCCGGAACTTATGGGATATGCAATGACGTTTTTAGCAATTGTGGGGGGATTATCCTTCACCCAGGCGATGATAGCTACTTTGTCCGCAATAATCAGAAGTTATGGCAATACCAGAATAACTATGTACATTTCAATCGGCATGAATATTCTCAATATTATCGGAAACAGTATTTTCCTTTACGGATTATTCGGTGTACCGAAGATGGGGGTGACCGGTGTTGCCATTGCAACTGTAGTAAGTCAGGCTATCGGTGTTGTTGCAATGCTGGTTGTAATGTTAAAGGGTCTCAATGCAAGATTTTCTTTCCGGGACCTTGTGCCGATGCCATGGGAAATTTTAAGGGATATATTAAAGATTGGTCTTCCTTCGGCAGGGGAGGGAATTGCTTATGAAGCATCCCAGCTTACCATTACCCGTATTATAACGGTACTGGGGACGGCTGCTCTTACAACCAGGGTATACACTCTAAATCTTATGCAGTTTGTAATGGTTTTTTCGGTGGCTGTTGGACAGGGAACACAGATTGTTGTTGGGCATCTTGTCGGTGCAGGGGATAATGAAAAAGCATACAAGACGTGCATTAGAAGCCTGAGATATGCCATTGTGGTTGCTGTCGCCATAGCCGGGATATTTGCATTCCTTTCAAAGCCGTTGCTGGGAATCTTTACAGACGACCGGACTATAATTGAAATGGGAAGCAAGCTAATGCTGATTGCAATTATTTTGGAGCCGGGCAGGGTCTTCAACATTGTCATAATAAACTCGCTGAGAGCTGCGGGCGATGTCAGGTTTCCCGTTATAATGGGTATTATATCCATGTGGGGAATAGGAGTGGTATTGTCATACTTTTTAGGTGTAGCTTACGGCTTGGGACTGGTTGGTGTATGGATTGCTTTTGCCAGTGACGAATGGTTTAGAGGAATTGCCATGCTTCTTCGCTGGAAATCCCGCATCTGGTGTAAAATGGCGCTTGTAAAAAATCAAAACGTGGAAATACCGGCTTAGATTAAAGCCGTATACCGTTTTAAAAAGAGCTGTAAAAAGACATTATTGCCTTTTCACAGCTCTTTTTATTTTGGCCTCTTGGAATGAAATGAAAGAGGCAAAAGCGAAGGGACTCGACGTCCCGAGCTTTTATTTGGCAGTACATTTAAACGATTGATGTAAAATCCTCTAAATAATTATTTCTTTATAAACATTTGAGTCCAATAAAGCCTTCCGTTTGGTCCTTTTGCAAGACCAACTCCAATTTCAGAGAAAGAAGAGCTTAATATATTGTTTCTATGGCCGGGGGAATTCATCCACGCGTTCATAACCTCCGCGGCAGTTTTCTGACCCATGGCAATGTTCTCTCCTGCAGCAGTGAATTTTATTCCGAAGTTTTCCATCATCCTAAAGGGAGAACCGTAAGTAGGAGAAGTGTGAGAAAAATAGTTTTTGTCCACCATGTCTTGGGATTTGTATCTTGCGACCCTTGAAAGCTGCCAATTGGCTTTTAATGCCGGAAGCCCCTTTTTGGCCCTTTCAGCATTGACAAGTCTTATGACTTCATTTTCCTGCGCCTTTATATCGTCTATATTAGGAATATTGATTTTCTGTCCTGGATAAATGAGGGCAGGATTTTTAATTTGGGGATTTGCTGCAATTATTTCGCTTATGCCTATTTGATATTTCTCCGCAATTTTCCACATGGTGTCTCCGGACTTAACGGTGTAAACCTGTGCCTGGGCAAATACATTGCTTGTAAATATTAACACAAAAAGGAATACCAATACACTTTTTCTTTTCATAAAATCATCACCTCATGTAATATTTTTATAAGATTGTTAGGTTTTTATGATACAAATATTATGTAAATAATACCATGTTTACCTTGCATTAAAGTAAATAATATAATAATATTGCTGTTGAAGTATTTTGGACATTGGAAAAAATGCAGGAAGAGAAGCAAACGGGTGAATGGGATGAAGACAAACCAGGTTATTGAAGTGGCGTTAAAAGCGGGGGAGATATTGCTTACCGGAGGAGCGGAGATATACAGGGTTGAAGATACTGTGACAAGAATATGCAAATGCTATAATGTTGAGGCTGAATGCTTTGTGCTTCCCACAGGAATATTCATAACTGTAATAGACAATGACGGCAATCCCGTATCAATTGTAAGGAGAATAAGAAAGAGGACTGTAAATTTGGAACAGGTGGAAAAAATAAATTCTTTTTCAAGAAGTCTTCAGGGTAGCCCTCTTTCATATCGGGAAGCTATGATGAAGCTGAACAACATTATAGGCTTGAAAGGCTATAGTTATGCGCTAAAATTTTTTGTGGCGGGAATCAATCCTTTTGCATATGCTCTGCTTTATAGGGGAACGGCCGGGGAAGCATGCGTATCTTTCCTGATAGGAATTGTTATATATGCTATAAAAGAAAAAATCACCAGGACAGGGGTGTTTGAATTTTTTGAGTATTTTATATCCGGGTTGACGGCAGGTTTTTTAAGCATTTTGACTATAAAATTGTTTCCGTTTATGGATTTGTACAGAATTATTATTGCATCGATTATAATTCTGCTTCCGGGTCTTGCCATAACCAATGCAATGAAGGATGCTCTTTATGGAGATATTGTATCGAGTATGTTCAGAATTACAGAAGCATTTTTTGTTGCAGCTGCAGTGGGCGTGGGAGTGGCAATCGCTTTGTCCGTAGGTTTGCGTTGGATTTGATTGGAAGGGATGGTGTGACTTGATGGAGATTGTTCTGGCGTTTATAGGCAGTATCTGCCCGGGGATAATATATAATGTTGAAAAGAGAAACCTTATATGGGTTGGATTTTGCGGTATGCTGGGATGGATTACATACCGCACATTTAATGAGGTTACGAAAAGCCTTGTACTTGCGTCTTTTTTGGGAGCTGTGGTTGTGGGGATTTACAGCGAAAGCGTGGCAAGACTGCTAAAGGCACCTGCCACAATATTTTCAGTGCCGGGGATAATTCCGCTGGTACCGGGAATAGCTGCGTACAACACAATACAGCATATTGCGGAAAATGAATTATACGAAGCTGCAAGCAAGGGAATAGAGACAATGTCCGGTGCCGGAGCAATTGCCTTTGGAATATTGCTTGCATCGGCGGTTTTCCGGTTGTTTAAGAAGTTGAAAAAAAGAAAACCGAATCCCAATTGAAGCGGCTGATTGCCCGACAGAATTCGGTATGCTTAACCTGTTTATTTTATATTTATTCATAAAACAGCAAGAGGAATACAAGGATAAAAAACAATATTACTGCAGCTTCGTTGAAAGAAGTAAAGCAATTTGGCTTGCTTATTGCGCAAGGCGAAGCAGTTTTGGCTGCGTCTCTCAAGCTTTCCTTGTCATCGAAAACTTCAGCAGTATCCAATGGTTCAAAGTTATTTTCTTCAGCCACTTTGCTACCTCCTTTTGAAATGCTCAAAAGTGATGCCGTGTTATATTATATTCATTGGATACCATATTGTTACATATATTGAGAATAAAGATGGGGGAGTTGGGAATTTATTCCATCAAAAAACTTATTTCTTTATGTACTTCAGATGTAAGTTTCATTAAATTGCGTAATATTAATTTATGCTCAGAGTTGTCGGTTTTTATTTTTGATTTGGCAACTGCACTGAAAAAGTAAATCATATTAAGGCTTTCAGTCAATAAAAACAGTGCTTCATACTTTGTCAAATAGTCCGAACCGATGTCCTCGCTAATGGACAGTTTAACAAAATCATAATCGCTAATCATATCTGCAAGATACTTTTGCATGGAATATATATTTTTTCGTGCATTTCCCGGAAGGTATTGTTTGGCATGCTTATAGCTCTTTTGCAAGTTGGGGAGCAGAAAATTGTAAATGTAATTTGACATATCCTTCAAATGAAGCATTTCCAATTCATATATTGAATCCACCCTTGCAGCATCCCAATCAAGACTTAGATTGCTCTGACTATACAATTATATCACTCCTTTTGGCTTGATAATTACTTTGAGGATATTTCAAGCTATTACAAAATATTATATTGGAATTTGAATAAATATGACTTAAGAATTTGAGTTTCCAAGAATTAGAAAATGCAATTAAAGTGTCAGCAATATAATTATACATCATAATTTAACAAAAATCAACAAAAAAATTGGAATTATATTCTTAAGCCGATATTTAGCTTCTTTAGAATATCTTTAAGCCGATGAATCTTGACACGAACATCAGTTTTGTTGTATGCTGAATCATAAGGCACATCGGTGATTACAAGTTTAATAACGGGGTGACACAGAGTATATGTCAAAGGAAAAGCAGAATAAGGCTGAAAAGTATGGAAACAACAGTATAAAATCTCTTAAGGGCGCTGACAGGGTCAGACTGCGTCCGGCAGTTATTTTTGGCTCCGACGGTATTGAAGGCTGTCAGCATTCGGTTTTTGAAATACTGTCCAACTCAATAGACGAGGCCAGGGAAGGTTTCGGCAAAGTGATTGAGGTTACCAGATTCAAAGACAATTCTGTCATGATAAAGGACTATGGACGTGGAATACCGCTGGATTATAATGAAAGTGAAAAGCGTTATAACTGGGAGCTGGTATTTTGTGAGCTCTATGCAGGCGGAAAATACAAAAACAATTCCGGCGAAAACTATGAATTCAGCCTTGGATTAAACGGACTGGGAAGCTGTGCAACCCAGTACAGCTCCGAGTATATGGATGTCACGGTTTTTAGGGATGGTATGAGATATGATTTGCACTTTGAAAAAGGTGAAAATATCGGAGGGCTTAAAAAGCAGAAATGGGATTATGAAAGTACCGGAACCATTATTAAATGGAGGCCGGATCTGGAAGTTTTCACGGATATAAACATACCTCTCGATTACTATACCGAAGTGCTCAAAAAACAGGCAGTTGTCAATGCCGGTCTAAAATTTATATTGTATGATGAAGAGTCGGAGCAGGTTTTTGAATACTGCTACGAAAACGGAATTGTGGATTATGTAAAAGAGGTTTCGGCAGAGAAAGGATTTACCGATATCCAGTATTATGAGACATCCACAAGGGGAAGGGATCGGGAGGACAAGCCCGAGTACAAAGTAAAAATGCAAATAGCTTTTTGCTTCAACAACGAGATAAACCTCCTTGAGTATTATCACAATTCCAGTTTTTTGGAGCATGGCGGTGCTCCTGACAAAGCGGTAAAGAATGCATTTGTCTATGAGATAGACAAGTGCCTTAAGGCTCAGGGCAAATACAACAAGGATGAGTCCAAGATTACTTTTCAGGATATACAGGACAGCCTTATACTTGTAACAAACTCTTTTTCCACAATTACAAGCTATGAAAACCAGACGAAGAAATCCATTACCAATAAATTTATTCAAGAGGCAATGACCGATTTTCTAAAAAAACAGCTTGAGGTTTACTTTATAGAAAACAAAGTGGAATGTTCCAAGATTTTAGAGCAAGTGCTGGTGAACAAAAGAAGCAGGGAGACTGCCGAAAAAACCAGAATCAATATAAAAAAGAAGCTTAGCGGAAACGTTGATATTTCAAACAGAGTAAAAAAGTTTGTAGACTGCAGAAGCAAGGACGTCAATAAAAGGGAAATTTATATAGTGGAAGGAGACTCGGCTTTAGGCTCCTGTAAACTCGGACGGGATGCTGAGTTTCAGGCCATAATACCAGTCAGAGGTAAGATTTTAAACTGCCTTAAGGCAGACTATGACAGCATTTTCAAAAACGAGATTATTGTTGACCTTCTGAAAGTATTGGGGTGCGGTGTCGAGATTAAGTCAAAACACAATAAGGAGCTCAGTACCTTTGATCTTAACAACCTTCGATGGAACAAGATCATTATATGTACCGATGCCGATGTGGACGGTTATCAGATAAGGACCCTTATACTGGCAATGCTTTACAGGCTGGTGCCGACCCTGATACAGGTGGGAAAGGTGTTTATTGCGGAGTCACCGCTGTTTGAAATAAGGGCAAAGGATAAAACTTATTTTGCTTACACGGACAAGGAGAAAAATGAGATTGTTTCAAAGCTCAAGGGAAAATACACCATACTGCGTTCGAAAGGACTTGGTGAAAATGACCCCGAGATGATGTGGCAGACAACTATGAATCCGGAAACAAGGAGGCTTATTCAGGTTGTTCCAGACGATATTAAGAAAACAGAGGAGTTTTTTGATCTTTTCCTTGGAGACAACCTTCCGGGAAGAAAATCGTATATTGAGGAAAACGGATATAAGTATCTTGACATGATTGATGTAAGCTAATTCGGTTTTATGTACTAAAATCGCAAATGGTTCAGTATATATAAAATGTGATAGCGGAAAGGTGAAGTATTAATATGCCGTCAAACAATTTGATTGAGCAAAAAATAGTTGATACTCTTGAAAAAAACTATATGCCCTATGCAATGAGCGTAATCGTTTCAAGAGCAATACCGGAGATAGACGGGCTTAAGCCGTCCCATAGAAAGCTTCTTTACACAATGTATAAAATGGGATTGTTGACCGGTGAAAAGACCAAATCGGCAAATGTGGTGGGTCAGACCATGAAGCTTAATCCCCACGGGGATATGGCAATTTATGAGACCCTTGTGAGACTGACCCGCGGCAACAATGCTCTGCTGCTGCCTTATGTGGATTCCAAGGGTAACTTTGGGAAACACTATTCAAGGGATATGAAATTTGCCGCACCGCGTTATACTGAGGTAAAGCTTGACAAAATATGCGAGGAGCTATTTAAGGATATTGACAAGGATACAGTGGACTTTGTTGACAACTATGACGGATCAATGAAGGAACCAAGGCTTCTTCCGACTACTTATCCCAACGTCTTGGTAAATGCAAACCATGGCATTGCAGTGGGAATGGCAAGCAGTATATGCAGCTTTAACCTTGTAGAGGTATGCAATGCTGCCATTGAGTTTATAAAGGATGAAAATGCAGATCTTGCTGAAGTCTTGAAAGCCCCCGATTTTCCTTCGGGAGGACAGCTTATATACAATGAGCGGGAAATGCGGGAGATTTACGAAAAAGGCAGGGGCAGCTTCAAGCTTCGGGCAAAATACAGGTATGACAAAGCAAACAACTGCATAGAAATATATGAAATACCTTATACCACAACGGTTGAAGCCATCATAGATTCAATTATTGAACTTGTAAAGAGCAATAAAATTCGAGACATATCGGATGTAAGGGACGAAACAGATCTAAACGGGCTGAAAATAGCACTGGATGTAAAAAAGAACACAGATCCCAACACGCTTATGAATAAACTCTACAGGTTTACGCCGCTGGAGGACAGCTTCAGTTGCAACTTTAACATACTGATTGACGGCCATCCCATGGTTATGGGAATCAGGGGGATTCTCAGAGAATGGGTTGCGTTCAGAATGGATTGCATAAAAAGGCAGACTCTTTTTGATATTGATAAAAAATCTCAGAAGCTGCATATTCTTCTTGGGTTGGAAAAGATTTTATTGGATATTGACAAGGCTATTAAAATCATAAGAAATACTGAAGAAGAAGCAATGGTAGTTCCAAACCTGATGAAGGGCTTTGAAATAGACCAGGTTCAGGCTGAGTTTGTTGCGGAAATAAAGCTTCGAAACCTCAACAAGGAATATATTTTAAAACGTGTCAGCGAGATTGAAAGCCTTAAGAAGGAAATTGCCCAGCTTAATGAATTGTATGGCAGCGAGAAAAAAATAAAGAAGGTTATCATAAAGCAGCTGGAGGAAGTTGCAAAGAAGTATGGCAAGCCGAGATGCACTGAGATTATAATGGAGGAGCATGTCGAGGAGATAACCCATGAGCATTTGATAGAAGATTACAACTTAAAGCTGTTCCTCACCAAGCAAAACTATTTAAAGAAGATTCCTCTGACTTCATTAAGAAGCAGTCCCGAACACAAGCTAAAAGAGGATGATTTTATAATACAGGAACTGGAAACTCACAACAAAGCAGATCTGTTATTGTTTTCAAACAAGCAAACTGTGTACAAAATGAAGATATATGAAATTGAAGACTGTAAAGCAAGCAGCCTGGGAGAGTTCCTTTCAAATGTTTTAAGCCTCGAAGAGGGCGAGGAGATTATTCACATGGTTGCCACGGATGACTACAAGGGCTATATGATATTTGCTTTTGAAAACGGTAAAGTGGCAAAAATAGAGCTTGAAAGCTATGCCACCAAAACAAACAGAAAGAAGCTTGCCAATGCATACAACGGCTTGTCAAGGCTGGTTTATGTCGGACATATATTGGAGGATGAAGAACTTGTGGCCTTTAGCAGCTTAGACAAAGTTCTTATCTTCAATACTTCCGCTATAAATCCGAAAACGACAAGAGACTCCCAGGGGGTTCAGGTACTAAAGTCGAAAAAAGGAAGTATAATGACTCGTATTAAGAAAATTGACGAAGTATCTTTCAAAGACCCTGATTATTACAGAACAAAGAATATTCCTGCCATAGGCTGTTATCTTAAAGATGAAGATGTTGAGGATAACCAGATAAAGCTTGAACTGTAAAAGGACAGTATACAAAAATGTTTGGCTGAGTATTGCGTTTGAGAAGTTATTTTGGTAATATATAAAACGTAATACAGCTTTAGCTGAATAATTTCAAAAGCTGTATTATTATAGAAAAGTTTGGCGTTTTGCCGGACTTGTTTTCAACAAATACAATTATTTGTAAAAGGAGTGGTTCGAATGTATAAGAATGAAGTGAGGTCACCGGCATTAGTTATTATTCTTTCAATAGTAACCTGCGGTATTTATGCTTGGTACTGGATTTATAAGATGTCGGATGAACTGCAGAGAGCTACTGGAAAGTCATCGGTAAGTCCGGGTGTGGAGCTTTTGTTATGTATCTTAACTTGCGGTATTTATTCAATTTATTGGTTCTATAAATATGGAAAATTGATAGCTGAAGCTCAGGAACAGGTTGGCCTGAGAGTTGAAGACAATTCAGTATTGTATCTGCTGCTTGCGATTTTCGGTTTGGCTATTGTAAATATGGCTCTCATGCAGTCAGCTGTTAATAAAATCTGGGAACAGAATATAATATAATGTAATTTAACAAGGCGATAAATGTCCCCCCGCTTTTATAAGTGGGGGGTATATATTTGCATTTTATGCGGTGAGTTATGCATCGTTTCTTTGAAACACCGCGTAGGTAAGGAAATTTTTCGACAACGGATAAATTTTCTTTGAACTGAGGTGTTATAAAAAGTGGGACTATGTCTTTTTAAAAATTTTTCCGGGCTACCCTGTCCGGGATGTGGAATGACAAGGGCATATTTGAGTCTGTTTAAATTTGATTTGGCATCGGCTTTTTATTATCATCCTTTGTTTCTGCTTCCTGTCATGGTGGCGATAATTATCATTTTCAAAAAAAATGAGTTTTTTATGCGGCTGTATAAAAGCAGACTTCTATGGGGTTGTGTTTTGACGGTGTTTATTCTTTTATGGATTGTCAGGCTTGTACTGTTTTTTCCCGACACTCCGCCGATGGATTACAACCCAAAGGCTTTAATACCACAGCTTTTAGGGTTGCTTGGTATTATAGAATAATGATTGTACTTTAAAATAACAAGACCACAAAAGCATATGTGTGTGGTCTTTTTGCATTTTCGCCCAAACATATGTTTGAATGTATGTGCAACTGTGGTATAATAAAGTGAAACAACCTTACCGACGGAATTGAGGTGCGTATTTATATGCATAAGTTTAAACTTGTGTCTGATTATAAGCCCTGCGGGGACCAGCCGGAGGCTATAGATAGACTTGTGGAAGGAATTAATAGGGGATGCAGAGGGCAAACTCTTTTAGGGGTTACCGGTTCCGGTAAAACGTTTACCATGGCCAATGTTATTGAAAGGGTGCAGAAGCCAACCTTGGTGATTGCCCATAACAAGACTCTTGCGGCACAGCTTTGCAGTGAGTTTAAGGAGTTTTTCCCGGACAACTGTGTGGAGTACTTTGTAAGCTATTATGATTATTATCAGCCGGAGGCTTATATCCCTTCCACCGATACCTACATTGAGAAGGATTCATCGATAAACGATGAGATTGATAAGCTGAGGCACTCGGCTACTGCCGCACTGTTTGAGCGAAGAGATGTTATAATTGTTGCAAGCGTTTCTTGTATTTATGGCTTGGGAGATCCGGAGGATTACACGGATCTTATGCTTTCGTTGCGTCCCGGGATGATAAAGGACAGAGATGAAATAATTAGAAAACTGGTGGATATTCAATACGAAAGAAATGAAATTGATTTTAAGAGGGGAAAATTTAGAGTTAGAGGTGATACACTGGAGATATTCCCGGCTTCGTCTTCAGATAAAGTGATACGGGTAGAGTTTTTCGGAGAAGAAATTGACAGAATTACCGAAATCGATTCCCTGACCGGTGAAATAACGGGAGTATGTTCTCATGTTGCCATTTTTCCGGCATCCCACTATGCTACAACAAGGGCCAAAATGGAAAAGGCAATAGTTTCAATTGAGCAGGAGCTTGAGGAGCGGCTTAAGGAGCTGAAGAGAGAAGGAAAGCTTCTTGAGGCACAGAGGCTTGAACAGCGGACAAGATATGATCTTGAGATGATGCAAGAGGTAGGGTTTTGTCAAGGCATAGAGAATTATTCGAGGCATATTAGCGGTAGAGCTCCGGGCAGTCCACCGTTTACTCTCATTGATTATTTCCCGGATGACTTTTTATTGATAATTGATGAATCCCATGTAACCGTTCCCCAGATTGGAGCCATGTACAATGGGGACCGGTCAAGAAAAGAATCCCTTGTGGAATACGGATTCAGGCTTCCTTCGGCTTTTGACAACAGACCGCTCAAATTTGAAGAGTTTGAGAAAAAAATCAACCAAGTTATATTTGTCAGTGCTACACCGGCAAAGTATGAAAAGCAAAACTCTGAGCAGATAGTGGAGCAGATAATAAGACCTACAGGGCTGCTTGATCCCGAAGTGGTTGTAAAACCTGTAAAAGGACAGATTGACGACCTGATTGGGGAGATAAGTGAAAGAGTTCAAAAGAATCAGCGTGTCATGGTTACCACACTTACAAAAAAGATGGCCGAGGATTTGACGGATTACTTGAAGGAGCTTGATTTTAAAGTTGAATATTTGCACTCCGACATTGATACCATTGAAAGAATGGAAATAATACGAAATCTAAGACTTGGAGTTTTTGATGTTTTAGTTGGCATTAATTTGCTGAGGGAAGGGCTTGATATTCCGGAAGTATCCCTTGTGGCTATTTTAGATGCCGACAAAGAAGGATTCCTTCGCTCGGAGACATCACTGATTCAGACCATAGGAAGAGCGGCCAGAAACGTTGAGGGAAAGGTTATAATGTATGCCGATACCGTTACTGATTCAATGAAAAAGGCCATCGACGAGACCAACAGAAGAAGAAAAATTCAATTTGAGTACAACCAAAAGCATGGTATTACGCCGAAGAGCGTTCAGAAGGGCATAAGGGATGTAATTGAAATTACAAAGGTAGCGGAAGAGGATGCAAAATACTTTGTCCGCGGTGATGAAGATTCAATGGACAAGAGTGAGATTTTGAGAGTAATAGATAGATTGAGTGATGAAATGAAGGCCGCGGCTGCAGAGCTTCAATTTGAACGGGCTGCAGAGCTTAGGGATAAAATTGCAGAGCTTAAGAAGAAAATAGAATTGCAAGAAAAATAAAATTATAAAGAATTTAATTTTAAGAGAGAATAATAATTAGTCTAAATTTAAAAAGCTCAGAAACTTAAAACAGGTTTTCTGAGCTTTAGTAATAGATTCGATGTTTGTAAATCAGTCTAATACGTATACAACTACTTCTTGCAACCCAAATTTCATTGCTTTGTTGTATATTATCGTCTCACCGGGTTTGTCTTCGCCAAAGAAAACATCTATTTTATTGCCCTTGATAAGGCTTCCGGTATCTTCGGCTATGTATATTCCGTCAAGATGGCTGTATGCCACGGGAAAAGATATGTATACTCTGGTCCCCAACGGAATGACGGACGGATCTACGGCAATAGTTCTGCCGACCGTAGCCCTTGCTCCGGAGGCTGTGATTCCGTATAAAGGGTGTTCGCGGGTTTTTCCGCAGCTTTTGTATGAGAGATCGTATGCTGTGGCTGTCATGTTAATTATCCTTTTGCACTGGGGCATAATGTCCGCAACTTCGACTTTTGTGCGTGTAACATTGCTTGCGGCAGTCTTTACTTCGGTCGCAGAAACGGATTTGGTAACTTTGGACCTGGAAACAAGTGTACTTTGGGTTTTTGAAGGATTTTTGTCCGTTATGTCCCTTTTGATTTCTGCCAGGGGAATATTTGCCGCACTGATAGATGAAACAGGCATTGAAATTGCCTCGGCTTTGCAAGATACGGTTTCACTGCCGAGACTTGACAGTTTTGTGCTGCCTGGGGATATCCAAGTAGAGCTTGCAAGGCTCTTAACATTGGTGGCTGCTTTTTCTGCGATTGAATTGGCAATGTTGGTGCCGGCACAGGTAAGGAAAAAAGTCATTATAGAACCTGCTGCCACCACTTTCAAATCCAGATCCTTTTTACTGAGGAGCGATTGACTGCAGTCTTTGACCCGGTCAAGGAGAGAAGCCGATTTGGAGGATAGAACGGCCGAATCTACTTTTCTTAATATTTCATCGAGTATTTCCGGATAGTTTAGCTTTAAGCTAGTTGCATTCATAAGGATTTCTTCGAGAACTTCAGGATAATTGAGATTTTTAATCTCTTCGTCTTGAAAATACTCTGACAGATACTCCTTGCTAAAGCTCTGAACCCTGTTGAGATCCGGGCAATTAAAAATATTTCCTACTGCATTTCCCATAATAATCCCCCCATCTTGAGAGCACTTCTCTGCAAGCACATAGTCCATGTAGTCCTATTGTCGCCTATATATTCTATTAATGAAGATGTTTGGCA
Organism: Acetivibrio sp.; assembly: GCF_035371925.1. Taxonomy (NCBI): domain Bacteria; kingdom Bacillati; phylum Bacillota; class Clostridia; order Acetivibrionales; family Acetivibrionaceae; genus Acetivibrio; species Acetivibrio sp. The sequence goes on from NZ_DAORXT010000006.1 coordinate 27,588, forward strand.
TATGCATATAAATCGTGTAAAAGGCACCAACGGTATGCCTGTTGTATGCCAGCGAATGTTAGGATAATAATGCAAATTCGAATACTAATATTTATATTATAATATAAAAAAGCATCCTTTCATAGTACAAAAGATAAAAAATATGGAAATTATTCTACATTTGTTTATAGAAGTAATCTCTTGTATAATTGCTATCAAAATAATATACCTGTTTGAGTTCATATAAATATGGATAAATATTATTTAAAAAAGTTCGAACAAATGTTTGAAAACTTCAGCTAATTTGGTATAATAATAGCTGTTTATAGGTTTATGACATGGCCCAAACTAAATTTTAAATTAAGCAGGTGTTTATATGAAAAAGGATTATATTATTGTAAAAGGTGCCAGAGAGCACAATTTGAAAAATATAGATGTCAAGATTCCCAGGGACAAGTTTGTTGTTATTACCGGACTTAGCGGTTCGGGCAAATCATCCCTTGCTTTTGATACAATATACGCAGAAGGACAGAGACGCTATGTTGAATCATTGTCCTCATATGCAAGACAGTTTTTAGGACAAATGGAGAAGCCGGATATTGATTATATTGACGGTCTTTCACCGGCCATAGCGATAGATCAGAAAACCACAAGCCGCAATCCCCGCTCCACTGTCGGTACGGTTACTGAGATATATGACTATTTAAGACTTCTTTTTGCAAGAATCGGAACTCCCCATTGCTACTCTTGCGGAAGGGAGATTTCCCAGCAAACGGTGGACCAAATGGTGGATCAAATTATGGCGCTTGAAGAAGGTACCCGAATACAGCTTCTTGCTCCGGTGGTAAGAGGAAGAAAAGGTGAGTATCACAAGCTTATAGAAGATATAAAGAAAGACGGCTATGTCAGGGTAAGAGTGGATGGCCAGGTAATGGATGTAAATGATCCCATAAGCCTTGACAAGAACAAGAAGCATAATATTGAAATTGTGGTGGACAGGCTGATTGTAAGACCCGGCATTCAAAAGAGGCTTACGGATTCCATTGAGACTGTGCTGCGCCTGAGCAACGGGATACTTGTGGTTGACGTTATAGGCGAAAAAGAGATGCTCCTAAGTCAAAATTTTGCATGCACCGAATGTAACGTGAGTATGGAGGAAATAACACCCCGAATGTTTTCCTTCAACAATCCTTACGGTGCATGCCCCGAATGTACCGGATTGGGCTCTTTTATGAGGATAGACCCTGACCTCGTGATACCGGATAAAAGACTGTCTTTGGCCGAGGGGGCAATCAGGGCGACAGGATGGAATATAGCAAATGATGAAAGCTATGCCAGAATGTATATAGATGCTCTTGCAAGACACTATAATTTCAGTGTGGATACCCCTGTGGAGAAGCTTCCGCCCCATATCCTTGACATTATACTGTATGGAACTAATGGGGAAAAAATTAAAATAGATTATGAAAGAGAAAATGAAAAAGGCTCATTTATATCAAGCTTCCAGGGAATTATAAACAGCATGGAAAGAAGATACAAAGAAACAGGTTCGGAGGTTATGAGGCAGTACTATGAGGGATTTATGAGCAATACTATCTGCCCTGTGTGCAAGGGGGCAAGGCTTAAGAAAGAAAGTCTCGCCGTTACCGTAGGAGGTAAAAATATTTATGAGGTTTGCTCCATGTCCATCGGAGAATCAAAAGAATTTTTCGCAAACCTAAACCTTACGGAAAGACAGAAGCTTATTGCCCGCCAAATACTGAAGGAAATAAATGCAAGATTGGGATTTCTTGTTGATGTGGGACTTGATTACCTCACGCTTTCAAGAGCGGCAGGAACGCTGTCGGGAGGAGAAGCTCAGAGAATCAGGCTTGCCACGCAAATCGGCTCCGGACTCATGGGAGTGATATATATCCTGGACGAGCCCAGCATCGGTCTTCACCAGAGGGATAACGACAAGCTTCTTAACAGCCTCAAGAAGATGAGGGATTTGGGAAACACCTTGCTGGTTGTGGAGCATGATGAGGATACAATGTATGCATCGGATTATATTATTGATTTGGGACCGGGTGCCGGAAGTCACGGGGGTGAAATAGTTGCCGAAGGTACTGTGGAAGAGATTAAAGAAAATCCCAATTCCATTACCGGACAGTACCTTAGTGGAAGGAAAAAAATTGAAGTTCCCCAAGAGAGAAGAAAGCCCAACGGAAAATGGCTGGAAATTATAGGGGCCAGAGAGAATAATCTTAAAAATATAAATGTAAACATACCGTTGGGAGTGTTTACGTGCATTACAGGAGTTTCGGGGTCCGGTAAGAGTTCGTTGATAAATGAAATCCTGTACAAGCGTTTGGCCAATGAGCTCAACAGAGCAAATCAAAAACCGGGAGAGCATGACGCGATAAAAGGAATTGAATATCTTGACAAGGTTATAGATATCGACCAATCGCCCATTGGCCGCACACCGAGGTCCAACCCTGCAACATACACGGGAGTGTTCGACTTTATTAGGGAAATATTTGCCGGAACCACCGAAGCCAAAACCCGGGGATACAAGTCCGGGCGTTTTAGCTTTAATATAAAGGGCGGACGTTGTGAAGCTTGTTCCGGTGACGGTATAAACAAGATTGAAATGCACTTTTTGCCGGATATTTATGTTCCCTGTGAGGTTTGCAAGGGTAAGCGTTACAACAGGGAAACCCTTGAAGTAAAATATAAAGGAAAAAATATAGCCGAGGTTTTGGATATGACTGTTGAAGAGGCCCTTGAGTTCTTCAAGAATATACCGAGGATACACAAGAAAATAGAAACATTGTATGATGTGGGCCTAGGTTATATCAAATTGGGACAGTCATCTACCACTTTATCCGGAGGAGAAGCACAAAGAGTAAAGCTTGCCACTGAGCTTTCCAGAAGAAGTACGGGAAAAACAATGTATATACTGGACGAGCCCACTACAGGGCTTCATATAGCTGACGTGCACAGGCTTATCGGTATACTTCACAGGCTGGTGGACGCGGGAAATTCCGTAGTTGTTATTGAACATAACCTTGACGTAATAAAAACTGCCGATTATATTATTGATTTGGGACCGGAAGGAGGCAGCGGCGGAGGATTGGTTGTAGCCAAGGGCACACCAGAAGAGATAGTAAAGGTAGAAGAGTCTTATACGGGACAATTTTTGAAGAAAATTTTACTATCTTAATTTGCTGTCTTAAATTGCTTAACATTTTTGTGTTTATGTTTGATTAAGATGACGATATACAACTTAAAACGCAGGTATTCCCATTTACAGCAGGTTAAATTTAATTATTAACCAAGATGGGTTTTATGGGCAATGGAATATTGTTAGACCAAATGCATAAATATGTGTTATACTTGAAACATAATAATTTTATGCAATAACACAGACAATCCGAAATTTGATTTTGAATATTATAATTATTAGATTAAAAGCAATATATTTTACCGTCAATTTAATTGGCTGAAAGGCAGCAGTTTTGATGTGTGTTTCGAGAAAAGTGAAAGGGATGATTTGACTATGATGATGTGCTCGATTTGCAAAGAAAATTTGGCAGTTGTTTTTATTACCAAGATAGTAAACGGCAAGCAAACCCAAGAGGGCTTGTGTTTTTCATGCGCAAAAAAACATGGAATTCAGCCTATTAATCAAATATTAGAGCAAACCGGTATATCCGATGAGGAAATAGATGATTTAAACAAACAGGTGGGAAGCTTTTTTGAAGAGATGGATTTTTCCAATATAAGTGATACCGATGGAGCCACAGGTGCCAATCCTTTTTTAAACCTGATAAACAAATCATTGCACAGGACAATGGACAATATGGGCCTTAAGGGTTCAAAGGATGAAGCGGAATCCGACAGCAAAGCCGAAATGGAAGACAAGGACAATAAAAGCAATACAAAAACAAAGACCCAGGATAAAAAGGCACCGAAGAAGAAAAAGTATCTTGACACTTATGGTACAAATTTGATTGTCAAAGCTAAAGAGGGAAAGATAGACCGCGTTATTGGAAGAGACCGGGAAATTGAGAGGGTAATTCAAATATTAAATAGAAGAAATAAAAACAATCCCGTTCTGATTGGTGAACCGGGTGTGGGTAAGACTGCGATTGCAGAAGGTCTTGCTGTAAGAATCATTAACAGGGATGTTCCGGCAAAGCTCTTTAACGCAGAAGTCTATGTTCTTGATCTTACCAGTATAGTAGCTGGTACCCAATTCAGAGGCCAGTTTGAAAACCGAATGAAGGGTATTATAGAGGAATGTAAGTCTTTAGGAAATATAATACTGGTTATAGATGAAATCCATAATATTATGGGAGCCGGAGAGGCCGAAGGAGCCATGAATGCCGCCAACATTTTAAAGCCTGCTCTGGCAAAGGGTGAGATACAGGTTATAGGTGCTACCACCCTTGATGAATACAGAAAGCATATTGAAAAGGATTCCGCATTGGAAAGAAGATTCCAGCCGGTGTTGGTGGAAGAGCCTTCTATTGAGGAAACCATAGAGATATTGCAAGGTATAAAGGATTACTATGAAAGCTATCACAGGGTTAAGATATCCGATGAGGTAATCCGGTCTGCGGTAATTCTTTCCGAAAGATATATTACCGACAGGTTCCTTCCCGATAAAGCAATAGATGTTTTGGATGAGGCGGGTTCAAGAGCCAATATAAAAAATGTCGGTCTTGTGGAGTTTGAAGCTCTGAAGGAGGAGCTTAAGAAAGTACAGGAAGAAAAGGAAAATGCAGTTTCGGCAGATTCCATTGAGGACTACCAGAAAGCGGCTGACCTTAAGGTTAGGGAGTGCAAACTTCTTCAACAGATAAAAGAAATTGAGCACAAGAACAAGGATATGGAATTAACCGTTGATGATGTAGCCTATGTTATAGAGTCCTGGACAAAGATTCCGGTTCAAAAGCTTACTGAGATTGAAGCAAAAAAGCTTCTCAATCTGGAAGAAAGGCTTCATAAGAGAGTCATTGGACAAAAGGAAGCTGTAAAAAGTGTTGCAAAGGCAATCAGAAGGAACAGAGCCGACTTTAAGAAGAGAAAAAAACCGGCATCCTTTATCTTTGTGGGTCCTACCGGTGTTGGTAAAACGGAGCTGGTAAGGGCGCTGGCTGTAGAGCTGTTTGAAAGTGAAGAAGCACTTATCAGGCTGGATATGTCAGAATATATGGAAAAGCATACGGTATCAAAGCTTATCGGTGCGCCTCCGGGATATGTGGGTTATGATGAAGGTGGCCAGCTTACCGAAAAAGTAAGGAGAAAGCCCTATTCTGTAATACTTTTGGATGAGATAGAGAAAGCTCACCCGGATGTGTTCAATATGCTGCTTCAAATTCTTGAGGACGGTAGGGCAACGGACAGCCATGGAAGAACAGTAAGCTTTGAAAATACGGTGTTGATAATGACATCCAACGCAGGAACCAGTCTTAAAGCGAGCAGCATAGGTTTTGCAAACGACAACTATATTGCTATGGAGAATAAAATAAAAGAAGTTTTGAAGGAAACCTTCAGACCGGAGTTTTTAAACAGAATAGATGAAATTATAGTATTTAATGAGCTTACAAAGGATGAACTTAGGCAGATAGTTGATTTGATGCTCGATGATGTCGTAAAAGAAGTGGAAAGCAAGAAAATGAGCATCAAATTTGAAGATGAGGTTCGAGAGTTTATTCTTGAAAAGGGATATGATCCCAAATACGGTGCAAGACCTCTTAGAAGGACTATTCAGAAGTATATTGAAGACGAGCTTGCCGATATGTATCTTAGGGGTTCGTTTGCGGAAGGCAGCAATATTGTAGTTGGTGTCAAGGGCGGAAGCATCGTATTTAATATAGAAGTTCCGGCGGAAAGCGCATTAGATACAGAAGACTCAACGGCAGATAGTTCAAACGCCGAATGATTGTTTTGAGATAATAACGCAAAAAGCATTTACTTTAGGGCACCTAAGTAAATGCTTTTTTATTATATAAGAATTGAGTATGAAAAAATGTGTTGAGCTCATTATCTATTATATCAGGAAAGACAATGTTTAAATATTAAATTATTGTTAAATTTTTTTATGGCCGCCAAATACAAGTTTACAATAAAAACATCAAAATGTACAATACTTGCTTGAATATTTATTGTTGTGATAAAATCGATATTATTTAGAATATAAATCTATGAAGGTGGGGAATACATATTGCCAATAAACGTAAAAAGAGCAATAATACATGTCTTGGATAAAGAGTCAAGTGAACCCATGTTGAATGAATTTGAGCTTGACATTGACGAAGATGTCCGCTATTTCCTTGAAAAACATATAACCAAAGCTTTGGGCGATGATGAATCGAGAAAGGCAGTTTTTAAAAACGGCATGAATATCATAAAAGAAGTATGCCAAAAGATGTTTACAGACAATGACTATTTTATCGAGGGCTCAAAGGAAATTGCAAGGCAGCTCTTTAAGGCCATGAAGACCAACAGCAGTATTTCATCCACGGATTTGGTTATTTGCTTGTACGAAGAAGAGGATGAAGAGAATGTGGCAATTTTAAAAATGGATTACACGGTTTCTTTTATACATGAAGTGGAGCTGGTTGAAGACAAATTCAAAATATCTATTAAAAAGCAGGATATAAGCCTCCCGGGGGTAAATCAAAGAATCCAGAAATGTGCTTTTATAAGAGCGGCACAGGATACAGGGGATTATGATTTGATTATACTGGATAATCAAATAAGTAAAAAGAACCAGGAAGAGCCGGTAGCACAGTTTTTTCTTCAGACATTTTTAGGAGCCGATTTGATTTTGGACAGTAAAACCTGCACCCGGATTTTTAAAAAGGAGACGGAGAACTGGATACGCAGCAAGGCAAAAGAAGGAGAGACATCTTTGGAGGTTGTACGGGAATTTGTGAATGATGCTATACGCAATGAAGATGAAATAGACTTGGACTCTTTTTCCAACAAGGTGTTTTCCAACAAGGTTGACTTAAGGGATGAGTATATAAGCACTATGAAGGAAAAAGGGCTTACCGGTGAAAAATTTGAAGTCGATAAAGAATGGGTGGAGAGAAAGCTTAGCAAAATCAGGCTCAAAACTGAAAGTGATATAGAAGTAGTTATTGACTATGAACAGTATAATGACAGGGAAAAGTTTGAAATTGTAAAAAATCCCGATGGTACAAGAAATATAATTATTAAAAACATAATAAGTTTAATGGAAAAGTAAGATTGTCAATTAACCGGGGGCGAGCTTGCATGAAGCGCATATTTTTGCAATTCGGTTCCGGCCTTGGGCCAATGTCCAGAAGTCTGCCGATTGCTCTGGCTTTGGCTGGGGCCGGATATGAAATCTTGCCCAATTTTACTATGGTGTTTCTTCAGTTATAATTCCTACGCATACCGAACGGGAATATAATGCAAGAATGTGTGAAAAACTGCATATTGGCAAAATGATTCCAAGAGGAGAACTAAACAGCACAAATTTGAAGTATAGTATCAATGACGTGTTGAATAATATTACTTATAAGAAAAGCATCTGTGATTGGAAAGAAAAAGTGTTTAGCGATTTCAATAATCTTGATAAAGTAGTGAAATTGGTTGATTCACTATAATTGCACATCCATGTAAAGCTTTGACCTTAACATATTTCTTGCCGTGTTACATTTCTCGATATTATACATTGCAGCAGATGAGGTTGATATAAAATATCAATAAATTTTCCTTCGAGTTATTTAGCTTGTCAGCCCCTTAAAAAAATAGCTTGGTGCGTACAAGTATTAAAGGAGTGAAAAAGCTTGCACGGGTTGTTTATAAACAAAAAGAAGAATGATACTGACGCCAATTCTATAGCACTTGTAATTAAAAAGATTCAAAACGGGGACGTAAGTCTTAAGGAAGAGTTTATTAAAGACAATGTCCCATACATTATAAGAACGATTTCAAATATACTTGGGATAGTAGTGGATGACAGAAACAGTGAGGAGTTTAGCATTGGGCTTTCGGCTTTTAATGAAGCTATTGACAGATATGATGCCGAAAAAAACGGCAATTTTTATACATATTCATTTGTCGTAATCAAGAGCCGGTTGTTTGATTTTATAAGAAGAAACAAAAAGCACAGCAATGTTTTGCCTTTTTCGTATATTGAGCAATCAACTCGAGTAGAAGATAGATTATTGTCATGTGATTCCAACGGGCAATTTGAAAAAATTGAGGTTAGGCAGGAACTGGTCAGCTTTGAGAAAAACCTGAAGGAATTCGGAATCTCATTGGAAGACTTGGTATTGTCCTCCCCAAAACATAGAGATTCGAGGCTTTTATCTATAAAAATCGCCCAAATAATTGCTGCTGATGATGAAATATTCAAAAAGTTGGTTGAAAAGAAATACATACCCATGAAAGAATTGTTGAGGCGAATAAAGGTGAACCACAAGACGATTCAGAGAAACAGGAAATTTATAATTGCTGTCAGCCTGATTTTACGAAGCAATCTATATGATCTCAAGGAGTATGTGCAGGGCTTCGAAAGGGAGGGAAAATATAATGGATAACATAGGAGTAATCATTAAGATAGAAGGAAACGAAGCCATTGTAATGACGGACAATTGCGTTTTCAAAAAAGTCCAAAAGAAAAAGGGAATGTATCTTGGACAAAAAATTCTTGTACCCGGTGATGAACCGGTGAAAAACGTAAATAAAGGTATTAAGCGGGCCTTGGCTGTCATGGCAGGTATAGCAGCCGTGTTTGTGGCAGTTTTGTCATTAATGTGGGTTAACAGAGTAAATGACATATATGCATATATTGATGTTGACATAAATCCAAGCTTAAACTTTTCAATTGACCGGAGCGGCAAGGTAAAAGCATTAAATCCGCTAAATGACGATGCGCGGGAATTAATTCGGGATACAAAGCTTCAAGGAATGCATTTTACAAAAGCACTTGTACAGGTTATTGAGCTGTCGGAAGCTAAGGGTATTATAGATGAAAATAAAACCAATTATGTGCTGGTTTGTGCTGCCCTAAACGATAATTACAATTCCAAAGATGCACAAAAAGAGCTTGAAGAGCTTTTAGGAAGTATAAAGGAGGATATTGAGAAAGATTATGGAGCTGCTATACGTACAAGAGCAGTAAAGGTACCGTTTGAATACCGGGAAATGTCAGAGAAAAATGATATATCCATGGGAAGGTATCTGGCTTACCGGAAGTTGGAGAATATGGGAGTGGATTTATCGATAGAGGAAATAAAATCATTGAGGATTGATGAGATATTAAAACAGTACAATATGGATTTTTCTGAATTGACGGAAGCCGAATATGTAAAAGCGCCGGATGAAGCTGTACCAACAGGTGAAAGCCAGGCTGCCCCGGCAATAAATGTGCCGGTATCGCCGAAAGCAACATTAGAATCAGTTGCTGAGCCGGCAAGTATGCCGATAATATCGCCGGAGCCTGAGAACTCAACACAAAAATTAACGCCAACAACATCGACACTAGCACCGACAACAAAACCGGCAACAACAACGACACCGACAACAAAACCGGCAACAACAACGACACCGACAACAAAACCGACAACAACTCCAACTCCTACACCGACGCTGAGAAATGAATATACCGGTTCAGTGCCGGCAGTAAAGGACGGCACCGGCAGAGGGCTTAGGGGAGAGTATTATAATAATATGGATTTGACCCTCTTTCAGTTTGCGCGAATTGACCCCTGTATAGACTTTGACTGGGGTGAAGGCACACCGGATGAATCTATCGGAAAGGACTCTTATTCTGTCAGATGGACCGGAAAGGTTGAACCTAGGTATTCCGAAACATACACATTTTATACCAATACCGATGATGGTGTAAGATTGTGGGTAAATGGTGTTATGCTTATTGACCAATGGAAAAGCCTGTCGGCTACTGAACACAGCGGACAAATTTATCTTGAGGCGGGAAAGAAATATGATATTAAAATGGAGTATTATCAGCATGTGCGAACTGCTTCGGCAAAGCTTATGTGGTCAAGCAATAGTCAGGAAAAGGAGATAATACCTTCAAGTCAACTGTATCCTTCTGATGAGACATTGCCTCAAAAGGCTGTAAATGGTTTAAATGCAGAGTATTTTGGGGATATGGAATTGAAAGATAAAAAAATTGGCAGAATAGACGAGAATATAAACTTTGACTGGGGAAGGGAATACCCGGTTGGTGAATTGAAAGACGGAAGGTTTTCGGTAAGATGGACGGGGAAAATAGATGCCAGATATAGCGAAGAATATACATTCTATACTCTTTCAGATGATGGGGTGAGAGTATGGATAAACAATGTGCTAATAATTGATAACTGGAAAAAACAAAGCGGCGAAGCTGAAAGCTGCGGAAAAATCGAATTAAAAGCCGGCAGGCATTATGATATTAAAATTGAGTATTATAATCATGGGGGGCCTGCATCCATCAAACTTTTATGGTCCAGTAAAAGGCAGAAGAAAGAGGTTGTACCTGCCAAATACTTGTTTGCCAATTAACGATTTTAAATTATGCATAGAGGATAATATAAAGGACGGATACGCTAATATTGGAGTATCCGTCCTGTTTTACCTTTGCTTAAGTCAGATATTAAGCAGGGATAAAATGTTGACACTTAACTAATGATTCTGTTTATTTTAATGATAATATTAAGAATTAACAGAAGGATTGAGATGATAATCATAAAAATGGAAATTACCATACCTGCAATGGCCATGCCGTTTTTCGAAGAATTTATTCCTCTGCCTGCGTAAGCAATGGACAGCGTCCCAAATATAATTCCAAACACTGGAAATAAGAAGCCTATAAGCGATATTAGTCCGAATATTAGACTAAATTTGGCATTGCCGGAGGTATCATGGGTTTTTACAAGTATAGGCCCATTTCTTGGGATGTTTTGATAATTGCCTGATCCGCCAATTTCGAATTCATTAAAGTTTTTGGTTGTTTCATTGGGCAATGGCTGCTTTAGTAGATTAATCAAGTTGTTTACTTTATCTCTTAGCATATTTTTAATTAAAGCTCCCACAAAGCCGTCTAAGTCCATTTCACCGGAATAAACGCCCGGAAGCCATGCAAATTTCAGCCATGCTTCAATTGTCAGAGTCCCATTGATATAAGTTGTTTTGATAAATTGCGGGCTGGTAAGCCAGCCGTTTCCGTGCTGCCATACGTTTTCGCCTTTATAAACGGTATATTTAAAACCTTCTTTATTCATAAAATCCTTTATGATGAAATTTACAAAATCCTCGGGTTTATTGAGAACAATATCTGTTTTGAAACGCGGCACTAAGGTTTACCCCCTTTACGATGTTTTTACGCAATTGACTATTTTTTTATATCAAACCCAATTACAAAAGTCAATATATACGATAAAGGCTTAATCTATGATACAACCCCTTTTATGATTGAATTATTCCGATGATTGGCTTTGCTCTTTTTCTACCTTTTCCTTATATTTCTTCATTATGAGGTTGTATAATGACTTGTTTACCGTACCGGTAACCTTAATATTGTTATCCTTCTGAAATTTTATTACGCTTTTTTTGAGATTGTCTTGAAATTTACCGCTGGGCCAGTCATGAAAATACCCCAGCTTTTTTAAGGCCTTCTGAACCTTTAAAACATCGGAACCTACATCTCCGCTTTTTAACTCCTTGAAAGGCCTGTTTTTTTGCACAATTGTGACTGTTGTACCGTAAGGAACTATATTGTACAACTCTCTCGCGCTTTCATTATACATTCGGATACAGCCGTGGGATGCATTTTGTTTGCCGATATACCATGGATGTTTGGTTCCGTGTATTCCGTATTGCCCCCACCCTGCGTAAGGGCGGGGAACACGAACTAAGATGTAAAAACCTAATTATTCTCTGTACCCTTTTTCCTCGGCATGGCCTAAGAGATACAGAAAAGCATAAGCAGGAATTTTATAAATGGGTATTTTCGTCTTATACGGCAATATACCGTATGAGTCTGACGTTTTTGTCACCACAATGGCTGCAAGAATTTTATCCTTTTCGCTGTTTGCCAATTCCACAATGGCATCGTCATGCTTTATTATTGGATTTTCCCGGTACTTGATTTCAACAAGAATCCTTCCGGGCGGATAATCCACTACAACATCAATTTCCTTGGGTACTTGGCCGGATTTGCGATAATAGCCTACACTTGCATGCAAGGGGTAGTAGAACGATGCCAAATGCTTGTATACTGCCGTCTCAGCCACAAGTCCCATTTCTTCGGGATTTGAGACCAAATCGTTGATATCCAGCATCAGCACTGCATTTCTGATTGCTGCGTCCGAGATATAAATTTTTGGAGCAGCCTTTAATATCATCTTGCCGGCCAATCCAACCGGCATGCTTCTGTAAATAAGGTTGGCCCTTTCAAGAAACTCAATATAACTGTCTATAGTTGCTCTTGGAGTACCGTCAAGCTCTCTGCTGATAGCGGAAGTATTTATAATATTTGAAGAATTGAAACACAGGTACAAAAACACTTTCTCCAATATTGCGGAGTTCCTTATGCTAAAAAGGCTTGGAATATCTCTTTTCAGCACCTTGTCGACCACATCCTCCCGCAGTATCCTCTGTGCTCCAAAGTCATCATCGGACAGCACAAGTTCGGGAAAACCGCCAACGGCAAGGTAACGTGTAAAGTGTTTTTGAAAAGGCTCCAAAAGGTGCATGATTTCTCTTTGTGTACCTTCACTCATTGAGGCAAGGGATGTGGGGGTTACGTCAACGTTTATGTTCGCAACATCCTTTATACCGGCTAATTTGCAATATTCATAAAACGACAATGTGGGTACGCGAATAATATTCCAACGTCCTACTCCGCTGTCGCCGGCGGCTTTTTCAATAACCGGACTGGCTGACCCTGTGGCTGTGATGTAAACATGCGGTTTGGTATCGTAAAATACCTTTAGATACAGCTCCCAATCATCTGCGTACTGGATTTCGTCAAAAAACAACCAGCATTTTTCTTCAGGATAAACATTGGTAGTGTAGATTTCCATCAGTTCCTCAACAGTGTAGAACTTTAATATCGGGTGGTCAAAAGACACATACAAAATACTCTTTGGCGGAACACCTTTGTCAAGCAAGCTTTGGATCATCTGATACATGATGGTTGTCTTTCCGACACGTCTTGCACCGGAAAGCAGCACAAATCTGCGTACGGAATTATGCTCCAGCCAGCGCATGGACTCAAAATATGCAAAGCGCTTTATGGGCTTTACCATATCATGGGGCATTGCTCCGACCCGCCACCAGGGATTATATGAATATAGCAGCTTTATAACATTTTCAACGGATGTAATAGCCATTCTCTCACCTCATTTTTTTAATATTATATTTCTATTTATCATTTTTGTCAATAAATATGCTAAATATACTTTACATATTATCAATATAAAATGCATAACAAGGTAATATGCAAATGAATCTAAAAGTTTACTATATTTAAAATTTATGCTGTTGAAAATAAAGTAATTAATTGGACTATACATGCATTTGTGGGGGCAAATTTTGAATTCTGACTTGTCCGGCGGTAATTGGACATGATTTTTTCTGCATAAGTATTTATATAGTTTTTAAAGCATGGGGTGAAATATGAAAGAAGAGCTGCGGACCCAAAAATCAGATAAAAATGATAAAAATATTGAAATGATATCCTATTATGATGAAAACGGAAAATCAATTAATGAACTCATGCAGGAATTAATCGGGTTTTTGTTACCGACTTAAGGTTTATTGATGACGGTTTTTCTTATTCGAATAATGCCATCAAATTTATAGATATTCATAAAAAGAGCTCGGATGGGGGCAAAGGCATGTTGGCTAGAATAGACAACTATAAAAAAGGCGAAGACAGGGCTTTTAAAGTTGGTCTCTATTTAAGGCTCTCAAGAGAAGATGACAACTACAGCCTATCGGAAAGTATAGTCAATCAAAAAAATTACCTTACTGATTATGTGCTTGAAAAAGGGTGGACTCTGGTTGATACTTATGTTGATGACGGTTATACCGGTACCAACTTTGACAGGCCTGGATTTAACAGGCTTCTTAGGGATATTGAAGACAAAAAAATTAATCTTGTAATTACAAAGGATTTGAGCAGGCTCGGACGTGATTATATAAAAACCGGCTATTATCTCGAACAGTATTTTCCTGACCGTGGAGTACGCTATATTGCTGTAAATGACGGTATTGACACCTTCGCAGACAACAACTCCAACAACGATATGTCACCTTTTAAAAGTGTGATGAATGATATGTATGCAAAAGATATCAGCAAAAAAGTCAGGACCACATTGGATAGCAAAAGGGCAAACGGGAAGTTTGTAGGAGCTTTTGCACCGTATGGATATATGAAGAGCTTGCAGGATAAAAACAAACTGGTAATAGATCCGGAGACGGCGCCAATAATAAGACAGATATTTGAGCTCTATGTAAAAGGGTACGGATATACTAAAATAGCAAATATTTTAAATGACGAAGGTATTTTGCCGCCCGGATTGTATAAATACAAAAACAGCAATTACAAAAATCCAAAATCAAAACATTGCTTGTGGACTCCCGAAACCGTCAGCAAGATTCTTTTGAATCCTACTTACGCCGGCAATTTGGCTCAAAGCAAGTACCGCAAAATTAACTACAAGCTAAAAAAGTTGAGGACTGTACCGCGTCAGGAATGGGTGGTTGTTGAAAACACTCATGAACCCATTGTTGATATTGACACTTTCAGGCTTGTGCAAGAAATGATGAGAAAGAAGGTGGCCGTTAACAGCTTATCTTCGCAAACGGAGCACTTGCTTTCAGGATTTATATTCTGCGGTGACTGTGGAGAAAGAATGACTTTCACGGCAACCAAAAAGGGAAATGTCTACGTAATATGCTCAAAATATAAAAGGTTAAAAAGATGCACCAGACATTCCTTTTTAGAATCGGAACTTGAGTTTCATATCCTAAACGAGCTTCGAAAAATAGTGGCATTTTCAATCGATTGTGAAAAGCTTGTAAAGGCGGCAAGCAGCAAGGCCGTTAAGACAAAGAAGAATGATATTCTGAGCGAAATTGACCGTAATGAAAAAAGACTTAAGGAGATAAAAAGAGCTATAAAGTCTCTATATGAAGACAAGTTAAAAGGGGTTTTGACGGAAGAGGACTTTGTGGAGCTTTCAAGAGAATACGGAAAAGAAAGAGAAAAGCTTTTGGAGCGGCTTTCTCAATTGAATGCAAAAATAGTTTCCGATACCGAAACGGAAAGTGAAAAAGAAGCATTGATAAAACAGGTAAAAGATTTTATTGGTTTTAAAGAGCCGAATAGAGCCATTCTTTCAAAATTGATTGAGAAGATTGAGATTTTTGAAAACAAAAGGGTTGCAGTGTATTATAAATTTAAAAAACCGGAAGAAATGAGATGATGTTCCGAAATACTACGTAGGGCAGGGGACGTTAAGCCCCATCCAAGAACCTCCGAAGCTGCCTCCCCAATCGGATTTGCTTATTATTTTCCAAGTGCCTTCGGGGGAAGGGGTTTCGGGTTTTCCGCCCGACACCATGTAGGTTTTTATAAGCGCTCCGTCTTTATATAAATACAGTTTGAGCTCATCAAGATTTATATATATGTAGTAGCCTTTGGTGACCACACTAGTATCTTCAGCTTCCATTGGTATATCGTCGATGCTCGTATAAAGCAAATTTTCAGAAGGATGATGGTCGTCCAGAATCAATATATTGGTCCATACACCATGAAATACAAATATAAGTATTAACAGTGCCGATAAAAGCAGAGCTTTTTTCTTCAAGTGAACCACCAAGTATTTTGCTGACTGCTAAATTATATGATTATACTACTTGGCCTATAATAATTTGGCTTAAAAAAACCGATAAATAAATATATGAAATGCAGAAAAACGGGTTGTATATTTTATGGCAGGAATGATAAAATTCAATTTGATACAATTTTTCAGGGGGAAAAAATATGTCAAATGCCATAAGAGATCAAATAGTAAAAGTGTCAAAGCTAATGTATGAGAAAGGAATGGTAAACGCTTTTGCAGGTAACTTGTCCGTTCGGGACGGCGACAATGTTTATATTACACCCAGCGGTATATGCAAAGGTTTTTTAAATGAAGACATGATTGTAAAAACCGACATGAACGGAAATGTATTGGAAGGGATGTACATGCCTTCTTCAGAAATAAAGCTTCATCTTGAGGCATACAGGAGAAGGAAGGATGTATACTCCGTGGTACACGCTCATCCTCCTTATACTACTGCATATGCAGTTGCCAACAAACCTATTGAATCAAAAGCTTGTGCTGAAATGGTAATTTTTTTTGGTAAGATACCTGTTGCAGCATACGGTACCCCATCGACAGATGAAATATTTAGTGGTGTCAAAGAATATATTAATGAGTACGATGTTATCCTTCTTGCAAATCATGGAATAGTGTCAGTCGGAAGAGATGTTTTCGATGCATATTTCAAGCTTGAAGCGGCGGAGGATATAGCAAAAACATTGATTTTGTCGCGGCTTTTAGGAGGCGAAAAAGACTTGCCGAAGAACAAGCTAAAGGAGCTTGATGACATGAGAAAAAGACGCAAAAATGAAGTTTATTAGTCAGAAGCTAAGTTTGCAGTTAAAAAAATAAAATTGGGAGTGGTAGTATGCGTTTTTTTAGTGATTTGGTAATTGGCTTGGACCCGGTAGGATTGGCAATTCTGTTTATTATTGCAGTAATCTTTCTGTTCTCCCTGGCCATTAATTTGTTTACTCGCAGAAAGTATTTTGAGATATATAATGATTTGGAGAAAAATTGCAATACGAAAAATGCGAAGTTTAAAACCAGTTTTTTGAATGAAGTAGTTGAAACATATAAGAAGGTATCAATCGGCAAGTATAATGATGTTAATACCCGGGCAATAATTGAAAACTCTTTCAACAGGCAATTAAAGCCTTTGCTGGTGTGCGAAAAATTTGTCAAATATACAGTTCTAATACTTGTCACTTTAGGACTTTTGGGTACATTTTGGGGCCTGAGATTCGCAGTTAATGAGTTTTCGGAAGGATTTAATGCCATTACACAACCGGGGGCTTTGGCGGATTCTGCTTTTTCCGGCAATTTTCTTAGTGACCTGATGCCTTTGATGCAAGGAATGGGATTTGCCTTTACTACAAGCTTTTTCGGTACGGCTTGTGCTGTTTTGTTTGCTTTGATAAATATTGTGATAAATGCAGGGGAAGCACGCAAAACATTGATGGTGAGTATTGAAGAATACCTTGACAATACAGTGTCTTGTGAAATTGAAAAGGATAAGGAGACAGAATACACCATGATGAATAAGATACTTAAAGAAACCTTTGATGAGTTTGGTGAGAAAATAGAGAAATCTCTTCAGCAAACAACCGAAGCTTTTGGTCAAAAGCTTACCACTGTAGCAATGGAAGTGGAGATAACTTCAAAAACCTTGGACAATACTGTGGATAAATTTGACCAGGCACTCAAAAACTTTGCCGAAAGTATGAAGGATTTTACAGGTTTTAATGAAAACTTAAAGGCCAATATTGAGAAAATGGATGAAAGCTTTGCGAAGGTTGCAGAGGCGCTTAAGGATACATCTAACATAATTAAGGA
Source organism: Acetivibrio sp. (assembly GCF_035371925.1). Lineage (NCBI taxonomy): Bacteria > Bacillati > Bacillota > Clostridia > Acetivibrionales > Acetivibrionaceae > Acetivibrio > Acetivibrio sp. Next base: position 45,251 of record NZ_DAORXT010000006.1, read on the forward strand.
TACGTCGAAGATTGTTGCTGACAACTATAATTCTGTAGAGAGATTTTCAAAGAACATTGAGAGTACGGCAGAGGTAGTGGCAGGTTACAACAGAAAAATAGTCGAGGACATCGGCAATATTGCAGAGGAAGTAAAGGCTTCTGTTTCATCCATCAGGAAGCTTGGTGAGGCCATAAAGAATGACCTTGTTGTAAGGACAGATGAGTTAAAGGAGTATCAGGAAAAATTCAATAATCTGACATCAAGACTTGATAATGAGATTAATCTTTTAGGACAGAAGACAGCGGAAGCATTTTCAAAGTCTCTTGATGAAAACAGCCAGGCTGTGACAGATAAGGTTGTCAATTACGTGGATGATGTTATGAAGGAAGTTATGGAAATTATAGATGAATTAAAGGAAAATGAAAAGATTTTTGCAAAGACAATAGTTATGCTTCCCGAGCAGGTTACTGCATACAACGAAACTGCCGCGGCACAGATGAGCAAGCAGCTTGACGAGGTAAAAAGACTGTTTAGAAAATTTGAATGATTGGTACAATTCATATTAGAATAATGGAATGAATGCAAACAGATGATAGAGGATGACTGTTTAGGGATTGGATAAAATGTTGAATGCCGAATAGGATGGATAAAGTATGAAAAAAAGGTTGGATAATAAAATCGACATTAGAATATCGAAATATGAAAAGTATGTTAAAAAGCATCCTAAAAAGGCCTACGGGTATTATTGCATTGGTAATTTGCATATGGAGGCCGGTAATTACAAGCTTGCAGAAAAGTATTTTAAGAAGTCTCTTGAAGTTGACGGCAATTACACCCTTTCGATTATAGGGTTGATAGAGGCTTATGTGTTTGGAAGAAAGTTTCTCAAAGCTATTTATTTGTTCAGCCAGAATCGTCAGAAAATTATTGACAAATATATTTACAGGGTTAAGCTGGTACGGGGAGTAACTTCCTTTTACAGCAAAACCGATTTGTTTAGAACCGAAGAAAAAGACTTCCTCTCCGAATTTTTCTTGAAACGTTCAATGCGTTCTGTTAAGAAGTTGGTGGACAGTGAGTCAAACAATATTGTTTTAAAGCTTATTCTATGCATGTACTGTTTGCATACCAAAGAAAAGAGCTTCTACATTATCCAAATGTTCAAAACATGCATTTACTGGGACGGGCTGGAGGATACTTTCAGATGGGCGCTGATTAACCGATTGTCTCAAGAGGGAGAAAAGCTTTATTATGATATCAACATTGCAAGGAAGTTTACAACAGTTCCCGATGCAAGCTGCTCTGACGAATATGTTGATATGATTTTCAGTTCGGCGCTGGACAAAGGGAACGGCGGTATAATAGCAGATATTTACGATTCTGCCGGCAAATACAATAAAAAAATATCTCCCCGCTTGATGTGGAGGTATATTCAATGGAGCATGCAGAATTCGTTTTACGATCCGTCGGTTTTTGACTGCTGCAATAAGCTTGTGAAAATGGGATGGATGGATAATGTTATTGCAAATACAATGCTCAAATTCAAGGAGAAGAATGCCGCAAAGCTTGGGGAGGAAAACGAAAGGACATTAAGGCTTTTCGGTTATATGAATTAAGAAGTGAGCTATTCTTCTGCTTTTTGCTTGATTTTTTCCACTATGTCAAGATGCTCCTGTTTGCCCAATATATTCTCCGGGTCGACGGAGCTTTCATTATTTCCAAGTATGTTTCTTTCAAGCTTTACCGTAAAGATTCTTTTCAGAGATTCATTGAGCCTTTCTTCAGTTATTTCACCGTTTTTTACCGCTTCAAGGATGCCGTTATAGGCTTCTTCCAGGGATTCGGGCATGAGTATAATGTCTGCTCCCGCTTTAAAGGCCATGACTGCAGCTTCTGCAGAAGACCAGTAGCTGCTGATTGCCTTCATTTCCATAGCATCGGTTATGATAAGCTTTTCGTGCTTGAGTTCATTTCTTAAAACTCCCGTAAGGATTTCTTCGGACAAAGTTGCAGGCAGGCCATTACCGGTAATGTTGGGAAGTTTAATATGGGCCGTCATGACTCCGTCGGCTCCGGACAGTATGCCCTTCTCAAAGGGGATCAATTCTATTTGGCGTAGTCTTTCGATGTCATGGGTGATTACCACTTGCCCAAGATGCGAATCGTATGAGGTGTCGCCGTGACCGGGAAAGTGCTTTAACACTGTACATACATTCTGCTCTTGCATACCCCTGGACATTTCCTGTACCATTACGGCAACCTTGTAAGGGTCGGAACCGAAAGACCTGTCTCCGATGACAGGATTGTCCGGATTGGTATTTACATCGGCCACCGGTGCGAAATTCATGTTAAAGCCAAGGGAGGACAACTCCGTACCGAGTATTTTACCTGCCTGATACGCAAGCTCCGGATCGTTGGCAAGACCTATTGTGTAGGCGGAGGGTATTTGGGTGGAATGCATTTTTGCGTTGTTTCCAATCCTTGCTATTCGCCCGCCTTCTTCATCAACGGCAATGAACATGGGAATCTTGCTTACTTCCTGCATATCCCGAATAAGTTTTTGGGTCTGAGGTATAGTGTCTATATTTTCGCTAAACAGTATTACACCGCCGGGATTAAATTTCTGAATCTGATTTTTTGTAGAATTGTTCATTACCTTTAAGGGCTGCGATAATTTGCTTTTTCTAAAGGCAACAATGAAAATTTGTCCAACCTTTTCTTCTAAAATCATGGAATTTATCAAATCATCCACTATTTTTGACTGTTGGTTCTCAAAAGCCTCCGCTGATGGTAGAGGAGTTGGAGAAGGAGATGCGGTTGATGTTATTCGTGGGCTGCTGGCCGGCGGCAGAGTGTTGGTATTGCCGTTGCAGCCGGCATAAACTGCAATTAGCAGTAAAGTCATTATTGGAATTTTGATTCTTTTTCTCATTATGTCTCATCCTAACAATTTCTTTTATTTGTATTGTACCAAATAATTATGGTTTTTTTCAAATTCATTTAAACAAGGTTTTACATAATTTTAAATGTAAAATATAATGTATGTAATCTATTTGGGCACAAAATAACTGACAAAGGAAGTGGTTAATGGTTCTGCTTGTATTCTTTAGGTGTTTAAAGCAAAATATAACAGGAGGATATTTAAATGAGAAAATACGGATTATTACTGCTAATTTTTTTATCTGTTATTATTACTATTGCTTTTGGAATGATCTCTGCAGGCGCTGAATCATTATATGGTGACTTGAATGCAAATGGTTCAATTGAATCAACCGATCTAATGATAATGAAGAGAGCACTGCTAAAAAGCTTAACTATTGATGATATTGCGGTTGCTGACTTGGATGGTAACGGTGCAGTAAGTTCGACCGATTTTATGCTTTTAAAAAGGTATTTACTCAAGATGATAAATCAATTTCCGGTTGAAAGCTCGGAACCGGCGATAACACCAACTCCTACTCCGGCAGTCACACCAACTCCTACAGAAGTCAATGAAGAATCTTTTATGTTCAAGATTAGAACTACAAAGGATAATGAAGTATATGGATTTCCTATCATATCTTTTTCAGAGACTTATAATATAGTAGTGTACTGGGGCGATGGCTCAACAAGCACAATAACTGATTATTCCTCAAGAGAGCATAAATATCAATCGGCGGGTATATTCACAATAAAAGTAATTTCCTTTGATTTTATGCCGCTTCGCTTCAAAAAAGATAAAAACCTGATTGAAGTGCTTACACCTTTACCCGATATTGGGACTAACAACTTTTATGAATTCTTTTCGGATTGCAGTAACTTGACAAATATACCGGAAGGACTGTTTGATAATAATATTTATGTCACTAATTTTAGATGGTGTTTTGCAAATTGCAGTAGCTTAACGGAAATCCCAAAAGGCCTGTTTGATAATAATGTTAATGTTACGGATTTTAATTCATGTTTTAGAGATTGTGAAAACTTGGTTGAAATCCCTGAGGGACTGTTTGATAATAATCTTAGTGTTACTGACTTTGCAAGCTGTTTTTGGGGGTGTAAAAACTTAACGGGTTTGGCACCGGATTTATGGATGCGTTCAAATGTAAAATACAGCAATTCATGCTTTTATGGATGTACTAAACTATCCAACTACGATGAAATTCCGGGTGGCTGGAGATAATAATTGCGCGTGAAAAATGCAATAAAAATGGTATGGGCAGTATTTTTGCTGTTCATACCATTTTTAATTTGTAAAATCAAATACCCAAACGATATTCGGCTCCAGATTTAATAGGACTTTACAAAATTTTGAATCAAAAATATAATTAATGCTGTAAGTTTATTTTTATTAAATAACCTATAGTGGAAATCAATGAGCAGTACGGCTGATTATGCAAAAAGATGAAATGAAAAGAGTCAAATTATTTTCTAAGTGGGGGTTTTTATGAAAAGAAGCTATAAAAGACTGTTTTGCGGTATTTTGTGCTTTTTAGTTGTACTTGCAAATGGAGCTATTCCGAATTGGGGAGATACTCTATTTGGTATTTTGGGAGGACAAGTATTTGCAGCAAGCGATGATGAAAATGCCTTTTACAAAATTTCAGGCTATGTTGAGCCGGACTTTGCATATAAGAATTCTGATTTAAAATCGGGTTTTGTGGTGGAATTGGTTGGATATGACAAGAGAGCTTTATCGGATTCACAGGGTTATTTTGAAATTAAAGATGTTCCTGTAAATTATTCGGGATATACTGTGAAAATAAGCAAGGCCAGTTATTTGTGCAGGATTATTGAAAATGTCAAAGTAACATATGATACACAGTTGGGTTCGGAGAGCGAACCGATAAAAATGTGGGCTGGAGATATGATGATTGAGGGAGTTCAAGACAATGTAATCAATATTATGGACATTCTCCAGTTCATAGATTGCTTTAACACTACATCGGAAGGCACGGGCTATGAGGCTGGTTCGGATATAAACAAAGACGGCATAATAAATATGGAAGATGTTATGATAGTAGTGAGTAATTTCGGTAAAGTTTCGTCAGATTACCCAAGTGTTCCGGTGGAAAAAATCTATGATGCCAAGTTCATATTTAAGATTAAAACAACCAAGAATGGCGAAGTATACAGATTTCCAGTTGAGTTTAATGGTTTAATCGGTATTGAAAATATAGTAGTTGATTGGGGAGACGGTACAACGAGCCGAATAACTAATAATTCCACAAGAGAACATAAGTACGACGCGGCAGGTATATATACAATAAAAGTAGTTGATTATAATACTTTGCCATTTAATTTTAGAAATGATACAAACCTGTTTGAAATAATTACCCCTCTACCTGAAAAATACTACTACTTTGAAAGTTTTTTTCAGGGATGTACCAACCTAACAAGAATTCCTGAAGGACTGTTTGATAATAACCTATATAGTACTGAGATATTTAATTCGTGTTTTAGCGGATGCAAGAGCTTGAAAGAAATCCCCGAAGGGCTGTTTGAAAATAATGATAAAATTACCGAGTTTGTTCATACTTTTAGTGAGTGCATCAGCTTAACTAAGCTTCCTGAAGGATTATTCCAAAATAATGTTAATGCTATCGACTTTTCTTACGCTTTTAGTGGTTGCGAGAGCCTAACGGAAATTCCTGAAGGATTGTTTGAAAATAATGTTAATGCTATCGACTTCTATTTTACTTTTAGTGATTGCAGCAGCTTAACAAAAATTCCCGAACGCCTCTTTGAGAATAATGAGAATGCATATGGTTTTATTGGCATCTTTTCGAATTGCAGCAGCTTGACAGAAATACCTGAAGGACTGTTTAAAAATATCAAGGCATCAAGTTTTGCTCTCTGTTTCCAGGGTTGCATCAGCTTAACGAGGATTCCGGAAGGGCTCTTTAAAAATAATACAAATGCAGAAGAATTTTATGGTTGCTTTAGTTTTTGCTCCAAATTAAAAGAGATTCCCAAAGGCCTATTTAATAATAATATTAATGCAGAAGACTTTAGTGATTGCTTTTTTGGGTGTGATAATTTAACGGAAATTCCTGAGGAACTTTTTGAAAATAATATTAATGCAAAATTTTTTGCTAGTACCTTTAGTGGTTGTGAGAGTTTAACGGAAATCCCCGAAGGGCTGTTTAAAAATAATATTAATGCCACAAATTTTGCCTACTGTTTTGAGGACTGCAGAAGCATAAGAGAAATTCCTGAAAGGCTGTTTGAGAATAATATTAAAGCATTATCGTTTACAGGTTGTTTTTTGAATTGTGGCGGCGTAACAGAAATTCCAGGGGGGCTGTTTAAAAATAATATTAATGCAAAATGGTTTAATGGTTGTTTTTCGGGATGTGGTAACTTGACGAGAATCCCCGAGGGACTGTTTAAGAATAATATTAATGCGGCAGGATTTAGTAACTGTTTTTCAAATTGTAAAAGAATAGTAGAAATCCCCGAAGGTCTGTTTGAAAATAATATTAATGCAACTGACTTCAGTGGCTGTTTTGCGGGTTGTGAAAGCCTGACGGAAATTCCCGAAGCACTGTTTAAAAATAATACTTTTACAACTAGCTTCAGCAGATGTTTTGCGCATTGCGAGGGCATAACGGAAATTCCCGAAAGGTTGTTTGAGAATAATGTTAATGTTACTAACTTTAGTAATTGCTTTTTAAACTGTAAGAACTTAATGGGCCCTGCACCGGCTTTGTGGATGAACTCAAATGTTAAAACATCATCTTCCTGTTTTAGAGGATGTACTAAACTATCGAACTACGACGAGATTCCGGATAGCTGGAAATAACTTTCTTGTGTAACTTTAATTATGAAAGTTTCTGCTAAAATACCTTGACATGGGGGAAGGTTTTAATTATTATTTTCTTAAGACAATAATAAGATACAAGCGATGATCAGGAGGAGTAAGCAGCAACGGCTTAATAGAGAGGGGAAATCGGCGGCTGAAAGTTTCCCTTAAGTATCGAGCTGACGAAGGTAGCCTGGGAGTTCTGGAGTTGAAAGGATAAAGCTTTAATAGTTGAAGCTTGTCTTAGTAGATTTCAGCGGTACAGAGCCGTTATTTCGAAGCTTTATAGGGACTTTTCTGTCCTTATGAAGGCTGAGATGCCCGTAAATTATGGGAATTTTGGTGGTAACGCGGAGAGAGAGTCTTCCGTCCAATTGTTGGATGGAAGGCTTTTTTAGTATAGTATTGAGAATTTTGCCAAGGAGAGAGTGGTAAATGATTTTTTTAAAAGTATTGATGCTGTTATCTCTTGTAGCCGGTTTTGCAACTGTGTTTGCCGCAAAAGCCATTGTTGAAAAATTTAAACTTAATGAAAAAGCAAAATGTGATTTTGAAGATGAGATAACTGAAGAAGAAGCTGAAAAATACAAATTTGACAAAGCAGTGCTTAGTGTGAAAATGACAGGAATGCTGATAGCATTTCCAGGCTTGATATTGTTACTAATTATTTACAGATAAATTTGTAAGTTAATCCTTAAATAAGCGAGTGGAGGTTTTTGTATGTGTGAAAAGAAGAATATTGCCAAAACATATGACCCGAAACAGGTTGAAGACAGGTTATATGCGGAGTGGATGGAGAAAGGCTATTTTCATGCGGAAATAGACAAAGAAAAAAAGCCTTTTACCATTGTTATTCCGCCGCCAAACATTACAGGGCAGCTTCATATGGGGCATGCTTTAGATGAAACTCTTCAAGACATCCTTATAAGATGGAAGAGAATGCAAGGATTTTGTACCCTTTGGCTTCCGGGTACTGACCATGCCAGCATAGCCACAGAGGCAAAAATAGTTGAGGCTATGGCAAAAGAGGGCATTACAAAAGAGGACATTGGAAGAGAAAAGTTCTTGGAGAGAGCTTGGGACTGGAAAAAGCATTATGGAGGAAGGATTGTTGAACAGCTTAAAAAGCTTGGAAGCTCGTGTGACTGGGACAGGGAAAGATTCACTATGGATGAAGGTCTTTCAAGGGCTGTAATAGAGGTTTTTGTAAGGCTTTACAACAAAGGCCTCATATACAGAGGTGAAAGAATTATAAACTGGTGCCCGAAGTGCAACACATCCATATCCGATGCAGAGGTTGAATATGAAGAAAAAGCGGGGCATTTCTGGCATATAAAATATTCTGTAAAGGACAGCAATGAGTATGTTATTGTTGCCACCACAAGGCCTGAAACCATGCTGGGTGATACCGCTGTTGCCGTACATCCCGATGACGAAAGGTATAAACATCTTATAGGTAAAACGGTTATTCTACCTCTTATGAACAGGGAAATACCGGTTATAGCCGACGAGTATGTTGAAAAGGATTTCGGAACGGGAGTTGTTAAAATAACCCCTGCTCATGACCCCAATGACTTTGAAGTAGGGCTTAGGCACAACCTTCCTCAAATAAGGGTTATGAATGATGACGCAACAATGAATGATCTGGCAGGACAGTATAAAGGTATGGACAGATATGAGGCCAGAAAGCAGATTGTAAAGGATTTGGAAGAACTGGGCCTGTTATTTAAGATTGAAGACCATACTCATAATGTAGGTACCTGCTATAGATGTTCCACAGTAATTGAGCCTTTAATCTCAAAACAGTGGTTTGTTAAGATGAAGCCTTTGGCAGAACCTGCTATAGAAGTGGTTAAAAACGGAACAATCAAATTTGTACCAGAAAGATTCTCAAAAATATATTTCAACTGGATGGAAAACATTCAGGATTGGTGTATTTCAAGACAGCTTTGGTGGGGGCACAGAATACCGGCGTACTACTGTCAGGAATGCGGTTATATGATGGTGGAAAGCGAAATGCCCGATGTTTGTCCGAAGTGCGGAAGCTCAAGGATTGAGCAGGATCCTGACACCCTTGATACATGGTTCAGCTCGGCACTGTGGCCTTTCTCAACCCTCGGATGGCCGGATGAGACAGAGGATTTGAAGTATTTCTACCCAACCGATGTTCTTGTTACGGGATACGATATTATATTCTTCTGGGTTGCAAGAATGATATTCTCAGGATTGGAGCATATGGGTAAAGAGCCCTTCAGACATGTGTTTATACATGGTATTGTAAGGGATGCACAGGGAAGAAAGATGAGCAAATCCCTGGGCAACGGCATTGATCCTCTGGAGATAATTGATAAGTACGGTACCGATGCATTGAGGTTTGCTCTTACGATAGGAACTTCTCCGGGAAATGATTTGAGATTCTCGGATGAAAAGGTTGAATCCAGCAGGAACTTTGCAAACAAGATATGGAATGCATCAAGATTTGTACTGATGAACTTTGATGACAACCTTGATTTTTCAAAGGTTGATGCCAATAAGTTTACTACTTCCGACAAATGGATACTCAGCAGGGTAAACAGCCTCACCAAAGAAGTTACCGAAAACATGGATAAGTATGAGCTGGGTATCGCTTTGCAGAAAGTTTATGAATTCATCTGGGAAGAGTTCTGTGACTGGTATATTGAGCTTGTAAAACCAAGACTTTATGACAAGGATGATGAAACAAGACTGGAAGCCCAGTATGTTTTAAACTATGTTTTGGGTACTTCCATGAAGCTCTTGCATCCGTATATGCCGTTTATTACAGAGGAAATCTACCGTCATTTGGTTGTAGAGGATGAAAGCATCATGATTTCAAAATGGCCGGTTTACAGGGAAGATTATAATTTCTCTGAGGAAGAAAAGAAGATGAGCCTTATCATGGATGCTATAAAGAATATCAGAAATATCAGGGCAGAGATGAATGTTCCTCCTTCAAGGAAGGCAAAAACGATATTTGTTGCGCCAAATAGCACCGAACAGGAAACATTGAAGGAAGGGGCAGTATTCTTTGAAAGGCTTGCATCAAGTTCGGAGGTTGTGATACAATCCGATAAGTCCGGAATTCCTTCCAATGCCGTAGCTTCGATATTGGCAGGGGTAGAAATATTCCTTCCGCTGGAAGACCTCATTGACATTGATAAAGAAATTGAAAGACTTGAAAAAGAACTGTCAAATCTCCAAAAAGAATTGGACAGGGTAAACAGTAAGCTTGCAAATGAAGGGTTTATCTCAAAAGCTCCGCCAAAAGTGGTTGAAGAAGAGAAGAGCAAGAGGGAAAAGTATCAGCAGATGTATGAGAAAGTAGCGGAAAGACTAAAGGGATTGAAAAAATAAAGGTAAACGAAAAATCTAAATTTTCAAGGTGATTTTATGAAAAACGGTTTTTATAGAGTAGGAGCGGCTGTACCCAAATTGAAAGTGGGCGGCTGCAGGTACAATTCCGATGAAATAATCGGCCTTGTTAGAAAAGGAGACAAGGAAGGCATACAAATATTGGTTTTTCCTGAGCTGTCTATAACAGGGTATACATGTGCTGACTTGTTCCACCAAGAGGCTTTGCTTGAGGATGCCAAGGTGCAGTTGAGAAGGATTCTGGAGGAGACAAAAAACTCCTCCTGTGTATCCTTGATTGGCATACCATTAAGTATTGACAATCAGCTTTTTAACTGTGCTGTCGTAATCCAAAAAGGAAGGATACTTGGAGTTGTTCCAAAGACATATGTTCCAAACTATAGTGAGTTTTACGAGCAGAGATGGTTTGCTTCTGGCAAGAACGCTTTAAGGGATTCAATCAGGCTTTGCGGACAGGAAGTACCCTTTGGAGATGATTTGCTTTTTGAGGATGAAAAAGGGGAAATGTGCTTTGGAATTGAGATTTGTGAAGACTTATGGGTGCCTGTCCCCCCAAGCTCTTTTCAGGCAATGGCCGGGGCACTGATTATTTTTAATCTGTCCGCCAGCAATGAAATCGTAGGTAAGTGCGATTATAGGAAGGAATTGGTAAGACAGCAATCGGCAAGGTGCATGGCAGGCTATGCTTACACCTCTTCCGGTGTGGATGAATCGACAACCGATGTGGTTTTCGGAGGTCATGCAATGATTTTCGAAAACGGAAGTCTTCTTTGCGAATCGGAAAGGTTTTTAATTGACGAACAACTTATTTTCTCCGAGATTGATATAATGAAGCTGATGAACGACAGAAGGAAAAATACCAGCTTTATGGAGCTATGGAAGGATAACGGCAAGAAGTTTCGAAAGGTGAAATTTGAAATTGAGGAATCTGAAGCAGAAGCCATAACGAGATATGTAACGCCGCATCCTTTTGTACCTTCTGATGCAAGCAGCCGAGACCAAAGATGCAGCGAGATTTTTGCAATTCAAACATCGGCTTTGGCAAAGAGAATGAGGCATACAGGGCTTAAGCGCGCCGTTATAGGTATATCGGGAGGCCTTGATTCCACTTTGGCGCTTTTGGTAACTGCGAAAGCCTTTGACTTGCTTAATATCCCGAGGAAGAATATTTTGGCAATTACCATGCCGGGATTTGGAACTACTAATGTGACTTATACCAATGCCATGGATTTCATGAAGTCGATGGACGTGGAAATAAGGGAGATTAATATAAAGGACGCATGTCTTCAGCATTTTAAGGATATCGGTCACGACCCTGCCATACATGACGTGACTTATGAGAATGTCCAGGCAAGGGAACGTACCCAGATATTAATGGATATTGCCAATAAGGAAGGCGGACTTGTAATCGGAACCGGTGACCTTTCGGAGTTGGCATTGGGCTGGTGCACCTATAACGGGGATCATATGTCCATGTATGCGGTAAACGCCAGCATTCCCAAGACATTGGTGAGTTTTCTCGTAAGATGGGTTGCAGACAATATGCTGGAAAGCAAAGCAAAGGAAGTATTGTACAGAATACTTGACACGCCTATATCTCCCGAGCTTCTTCCACCCGATGCAAAGGGTGAGATAAATCAAAAGACAGAAGATATTATAGGGCCTTATGAACTTCATGATTTCTTTATGTATCACATGTTGAGGTACGGCGCAGCACCGGGCAAAATATTGATTCTTGCGAAGAAAGCTTTTGCGGGCAAATACCCGGAGGATGTTATAAAGAAATGGTTGAAGGTATTTGTAAAGCGGTTTTTCAGCCAACAGTTTAAAAGGTCATGCTTGCCTGACGGACCGAAAGTCGGTTCAATCAGCCTTTCACCCAGAGGAGATTGGCGTATGCCCAGCGATGCTGTTGCAGACTCATGGTTGGCTGAATTGGAAGGATAATAAAACAAGAGGGTTTGACACCCTCTTATTTTATTATCATGTTATATTATTCTGTTGTCATAAAAGGTTACACTACATCTTTAAATTTGGAATGAAGGAGATTGATATCTCTGTAAGCAATATTGTTTTTCGCACTCTTTTTATTCTGATTTTTTTTCGTCTTCACAAGATGCAATACCCTTAAGCCTGCTATAGCTCCGATAATTCCTGCTACTATTCCGATAAGCAGTCCTATCAGAATTCCAAGACATAAGGTTAATACAAAATTCATATCTTATCACCATTTATCATTAGTATATTTTTGTGTAAAGCAAATTTGAACATATATTTCTATAATAAACTTTACAATATTTTGATTTAAAAATCAATCCCGATTTTATAGGAAAAAAAGCACTTATGGCAAAAAATGCTGTAAAAATGTAGAATTATGGCTGTTTTTCTTGCGGTTCAATATAAAAATGTATATAAAACGACTGTGGAGTAATTATAAAATAAGAAAAAATATCGAAGATTTCGTACTGTTAAGAGGGTCTAGCCCAGGAATTTGAGGCAAGATACGCTTTTTAAAAATAAGAAAAATTTTTTCGCAAAGAAAATAAAAAAACACTTGACATTTATGTTATTCTGTCTTAGAATATCGTTGTGCCTTTTTTGAGGCAGTTAATACGGTGGGTATAGCTCAGTTGGTTAGAGCGCCAGATTGTGGCTCTGGAGGTCGTGGGTTCGACTCCCACTATTCACCCCACTTATACAGGGATGTAGCCAAGCGGGAAGGCACCAGACTTTGACTCTGGCATTTCGTAGGTTCGAATCCTGCCATCCCTGCCATATAAGGGCCATTAGCTCAGTTGGCAGAGCACATGACTTTTAATCATGGTGTCCCGCGTTCGAGTCGCGGATGGCTCACCAAATAAATGAAAGACCTTGTATAGTATTTTATACAAGGTCTTTTCTCATATGAAAATAAACTCTCAATACAATATGAAAAACATTTAAAGTAAATAAAATATATAGTTGAAAAAAAATTATATTAAGTGTAATATATAATAGTCAGTAAAAGGAAAGTGTGGATATGCACGTACTAAAAAACTTAAAAGACCAGCTAATTAAAGTCAAGAGTTTTTAAGAAAAAATTTTAAGAATTTTCTAAAACTCCTGACAGCGAAAAAAGGCACAACGACAAGACCACCTAAGATTAGTAGACATAAAATAGCTGGCCTGAAATAGTAAATTGATCTTTGAAAACTAAACATCGAGTACAAGTACTACTAAGCTACTGTGTGCTTCGCTGCAAGCATTTGCGCGTGCTCTTGGGGAGAACGTAATTCGTAAGGCTTTCTATCCCTAAGAACAGCAAAAATATAATTAACAAGCTTACGCATAACAGCCCCCAAAGCTACTTTCTTGGGCTTGCTCTGGCATTTGTTTTTGTAATATTCCATCAGTACAGGGTTGTAAGCTGTTTTGTCCCGCTTGGTGCGGATATTAGCAAGAGCAATTGTGAAAAGTACTCTGCGAAGCAGTCTTGACCCCC